>NZ_JAAHIE010000514.1:0-5036 GCF_010671945.1 Moorena sp. SIO4E2 | reverse complement strand
GACCTCGCTGAGCAGCATATTCACGCAGTAGTGCTTCTAATTCTGAGCATAGGGATAACTACTTTTGTCATCGACCTACTTTCCTCCCAACCTTTGCTTCTGCGCTTTATTCTCGCTTAGTGTGGGGGTGCGTTACTAAGGCATTTCCTCAACCCACCGGACTAGTCACGTCCGCATGGATCAATGTATGTTATCCGCAACATAGGATAAGCGTCCGCACTCACCACCTCAATTCAAACGTAGGTTGGGTATAGGAACGGAAACCCAACAATATCTGACCGCCACACCAATTAAATTGTAGGTTCTTTTTGTTAGAGAGAAAACCCCGTACAAGAGTCGAAGACGTTGTGTAGTGGGGAATTATGTTGGGTTTCATTCTTCAACCCAACCTACAACGCGCGATGCCCCAAAAGAGCCGCTAAAAGCGATCGCACTTAAAGTATCATGCAATGTATGATATTATATAAAATGTAAGAGGTTATATTGCGGATTTTCATGCGTTGCATGGTTTCAACGCTTCTCCCGTAGGGAAAGAATGACAGATGCCATGTTGCTCACAGCTGTGATGCGGGCAGAGCAAGGCTTAATCGATGCTGATCTCGGTGGAGGTGTCATCAAGCAGCGCATTGCCCGTGAGAGCCAGGGTAAGTCTGGAGGGTATCGCTCGATCATCCTATTCCTATGCGGTGATAAGGCGTTTTTTATATATGGGTTTGCCAAAAGTGAGCGCGATAATATCTCCAAGGATGAGCTAGCAGACTTTAAGAAGGCGGCTAAAGAGTACTTGGCTCTGTCAGATGAACAGATTCAGCAATTGATAGATATTAAGGCACTAGGGGAAGTTAAGCAATGAGCGAATCACTACAGTACAAATCAGAGGCTTTTGCTGCCATCCATGAGTCCATGGAAGCTTTGCATCAAATTGGTGCCATTACTAAGCAGACGATGGATGAGTTTGATCAAACCTGTCTTACTCCTATAGAATCCCTATCTCCACAAGATATCCGTGCTTTGCGGGAGCGGGAAAATGCTTCTCAAGCAGTCTTCGCTCGTTACCTCAATGTTTCACCCCTTCATGTTTCCGACTGGGAAAGTGGTGTTAAAAAACCTGGGGGAGCTGCGCTACGCCTGTTGACGCTCGTGAAGAAAAAAGGGCTACAAGCGATCGCATAGGACAGAGATCACCTTTCCAACCCGCTCGCACTATTTTGTTTGCCTTTAATTTTCTTGTGTCAGGCTTTTGATAATCTTTTTAGCCAATCGCTCATTAATTTCTCGATGCCTTGGAATTGGTTCCGTTTGTCCATTATTTGGGTTATGGTAAATATCGTGTTTCCCACCATGTCGAATCAAATAGCAACCGGATTTTTATAAGTAGGCAATTAAATCGCGTCTTTTCATGCAATATCAAGTTCTGCGACTCTCTTAATTCCGGGAATTTCTTCACTAGTAAATGTTCTATAGAGATCAGCTAAGTTCTCTTTTAATTCTTCTAGATCAACCCCTTGTGTCCAATGATCTGGAAATTCATTCAAATAGCCCAAGAACATCCCATCCGCTTCTTTCCAATATGTATATGTAATTTTCATGGATTTTACCCTATTTTCGCCCTCCGATACTCTCAGCGGTGCGACCCCGGTCGGGTTTCCCGACAAGCGTGAATGCGCACCAAGAGAAATTATTTTCTTTTCTTTGTCAGACGCGCAAACGGTTTTACTCACCGACAATCAGTAACCTCTTAATTTTAACCAATCCCCATCAGTGATCGCAATCCCCACCCGATCGCCATCCCAATGCGATCGCACTTAACCAAATCATCAAGATTTAATGTTGGGTGGGTTACGCTGTCGCGTTCCCCACCGCAGATTCCGGTTGGGGTGGTGCGTTCCCAAATACCGATCAATGTCCCAGTCGCAATGGTTTCAGGGAACGCACCCTACAGGCGATCGCACTATAATAGGGAAGTGCAACAAATTGTCAAGCCTGAACAAATTAATACTCTCGATCTTGAGTAGATAAATCATGAATCATTCGAGTTCTGAGCTAACAGGTCCGCTTACTGATTTGCGTGACGATCTATTATTATAAATTGAAAATATTCCCGACGAACAGATTCCACAATTATTACAAATCATTCGTTTATTTCGTCAAAGCCAAATGACGAATAAAGAATCTGTATATCATTGGCAAAAAGCGATGGCTCGGCTGGAAAAATCGGATCCAATTCAACGAAAACAGCAACAACAAAAGTTAAAGGAGTTATTTCAATCTTGGAATGAGTTAGACGAAGAACAAGACCAAAAAGAAACTTGGAAAATCATTAAATCGAGCAAAGGAGTTGTGATTTAACCTAAGATGAGCAAAGTGATAGTTTTAGATTCAGCCCCTGTTGGTTTAATTACAAATCCAAAAGGCGCTGCGTTGTCACTGCAATGTCAAGAATGGTTTTATAATATTTTTGACCGAGGATATGATGTTGTTTTACCTGAAATTATCGATTATGAAATTAGACGAGAACTATTACGAGCAAATAAGGTATCGGGAATCAAGAAACTAAATCGCCTTAAAGCCGAAATAATCTATATCCCGATTACTACAGAAGTTATGTTAAAAGCTGCCGAATTATGGGCGGAAGTCAGAAAAAAAGGTAAACCAACAGCGGATCCTAAAGCTTTAGATGGAGATGTTATTTTAGCCGCTCAAGCTATTTTAGTTACTAATTATGGGTATGAAGTTACTGTGGCAACCAATAATACAAAGCACCTATCTTTATTTGTCGATGCTCGGGAATGGCAAGAAATTTAAAAATTTAGAATGAATGAAGCCCAGTAAGGGATGGTGCGTTCTGTAATATTCGGTCAATAAATGTCTTGATAGATCTTTTGTAATCGAACGCACCCTACTTGAGTGACGCCCGCACTATCTCCTCCATCGTGCCAGCATGTTTTTGGTTAAATTCACCTATCTCTCGATTAACCTCATTTTTCGCAACTTGTACGTCTGGTGAATTTTTATCCTGAACCTCTTGATCTTTAGCCTCTTCCGCTGTATTCTTATCTTCTTTATCCTCTGTAGTAGAGCTATCGGTGCTAGCAGTATTTTCGGCGGATTTAGAAAAATCAAATAGCTTTTATCTTAGGGCATAGGCATCACGAACGAACTAATTTGCTCTGGTGGAAGTTTTCTCGCGTCTGCTATTTTTTTAGTGATATCCTTTATCTCAACATCCAGTTCATCTTTGGTCATATTAAACAAATGACCACCAATGGGTTTACCGGCTTTACTTGACCCTAAGGCATCATAATGCTGGCTATAGGACTCTTTGAAGTTATCCAGTAAGGTTTGATAATCAGGGCCAGATTCATTGGTATCTGAGTCATCTTTAGTTCCACTATCGGGAGAATCGCTATCACCCTTGGTATTGGTTAAATGATCAATTAAGGCATAGGTATCTTTGAGCATTTTTTTGGTATTGTCTGAAGGGATTTTTACCGCTTTCTCCATCGCCTGAGCGAGTTGATCAACTTGTTGATTTATCTCACTCTCGGTCATGGTAAATGGATTTTTTAATTGATCGAAGCCTTTTACAGCCTCCAATTTCTTAAACATATCACCGGTAGAATCTTGAAAAGAGGCTAGTTCCGACCTTGAGATGGGCTGACCACTTGACCTTTGGTCTCTCAGACCTTGCGCCTGCTTTAAAAAAGAGGCTACATCATCTTTGGACAGGTTAGAAGCACCAGCAAGGGCCTCACTCAATTTCTCAATCTCAGCCTCTGTGGTCATACCGGTGATCGGATTAATTTTTCCTTGTGATTGGGACTTAAAAGAATAAGAAGATGCTTTTGAAGACTATTTCGCTTTTTGGGGTTGGGTTGGTGTGTTATACTTTCGAATAGCGCACCCTACAAGTTGGGCGATCGCACTTTTAAGACAGTCGCTACAAGAGCAGCGATCGCACTTTCAGGACATCCCAGCATTGAGTTATTTGCTTATAACGCTAGCAATAACGCAACTTCCACGCCTATTTCAATTTCTTCCGGCAGTGCCTCCACTTCCGCAGCGCCAGCCACTTCCGCAACACCCATTCCCACTCCTTCTTCTCCGCTGGCAGCGGCACTAGCAGAACCCACGCCTTCATCGGCAGCACTTTCACCTGCTGTTTCGCCAGCACCTTCTTCCCCTTCAGCCGCATCTTCTTCCCTACCGCAGTTATGAACCAATAACTTGTCTTCAGAAACAAAAAAGTTATGAGCTTTGTCAACGGAAAGATTATAAGCAGGAAAAGCGTCTTCTACATACTCAACCGTTACGCTTTCCAGCAGCACCGACGTGCCATCTTGGGTACGGATGGCATCCCCCTGTTTTAATTTTCCTGCTGGTATCCAGCCTCGGCCTTCGACATAAAAAGGATGCTCCGTTGTTGTGCCGATGGTGTTTCCTGATTCCGTCCTCAGCGCAACTGAATCGTGATGCAATTTTACAGATTTTGCTGTAACGGGAAATAAATCCGTTTGTCGAGTTTTTTCATTATAGCCCCATATTTTCTCTTTGAGTTGCATATCTTCGATGTTTTTAAAGCCTGACCTAGAAGATATTTTTGTTCCAGGGATAAAACTAACCATAAAATCACAATAATCAGGTGAGTTATCTATTCTGGAACTATCAATTTCCATTTCCCCAGAAGGTGGCGCATCTCCCCCTTCCTCAGAAACTGGCACATCTCCCCCTTCATCAGAAGCTGGCACATCTCCCCCTTCATCAGAAGCTGGCACATCTCCCCCTTCCTCATGAGCTGGCGCAGAAGCTGAATTTTCAGCCTTGAGAGTAAGTCTTATTGCAGACACTCCGTCAATCAAACCACATGCACCTGCAATTCCACCAAGAATGTATAACGCTCTTTTTCCCTTCTTGTTATCCACAAGACCACCACCTGATATTCCGAAAAGGACTCCAGCAGTTCCGAATGCGACACCTGAGGTAATTACAGCAGTAGCAGTAGTTGTATATCCGGCTAAACCTATAGCTGTAGCTAC
>NZ_JAAHIE010000513.1:0-5037 GCF_010671945.1 Moorena sp. SIO4E2 | reverse complement strand
GATATTACCCACCGTATATTATAATTCCTAATTTTCAAGCTTCAACAGTACAGTTTTTCCACATTCACGAAAATAGGGTATTGGTATAGCACTACCCATTAAGATGTTTGACATTGTCTTGATGCAAAGCGCGAGTGGGGGAAACCACGGCAGTCGCTCATGGGGGGGACCCCCAAGACCGCGCTGCCTCCCCAAGACCGTAATGGTGCGCTTGACCTTGGCGAATTAAATTCGCCACGGGTCGCACCTCTGCATCGCTTCTAAACTCCGAAACCTAGTCAATGCTTACTTTTGACTTCTGACTTCTCACTTGAGACTTGCGCGTAGCGCTATAATAGCTAATTGGTAATGGGTACTGGGTAACTGACTACTGATACCACACTACTTGATATCATTGCTTAGTTCAGTAAGGCCGTTGATTGTGCATTGCCCACGGAGCGTTTGGTTATTGGTTGAGGGTCAGTTCTAAGCAACTGGGCTGACCGCTGATATAGCACTACATATGATGTTTGACATTCCTAAACTCCGAAACGTAAGTAATCGCCTACTTCGAACCTTGCTGACTTCTAACTTCTGACGCTAAGCGTAGCGCTATAGCTGAGTACTCGCCACTTGGGTTGACTATATATTAAGTTTTCAAAAGATTTGGGTTTGCGATAAAGTTCTGCTCATTGGACCTGAAATAACAACACGAGGAGCACAAGCCCTAGAGCAACGAGCTATTACTTGTTGCGGAGATTGATTTTACGTTGTTCACTGATATGCATAATCGGTATCATTTCATAATAACATAATTCGGATTTTAGAGCATGTGTAACTTTGTTTGTAACTTTGTTAGTCTAAGGTAATTAGTCTAAGCTAAGAGATTTTCCTGCCGTTGGGATAGGCGTGAAGCGTAACTATTGCAGAATAGAAATCGCCCATGGCGTTCTGTCATGATTAGAATTACTGGGAACCAACACTCGCTCCTTATCGCTCTAGTTCATTGGTCAGAGTCTTTAGTCCATTTTTCGCGGGTCTCCCAATTAGCTGTGCAGTGTTTTAGTAGTTCCCTCACACTTTTTTTTGTCTTTGTTCCACTGACTTCTCACCCCTAAAGCCCCGATGGCTATTAACGCCAATATAGAGGTTGGTTCTGGAACGGAGGTGGGATCAGTTGGTGTTGGAACGGAGGGGGGATCAGTTGGTGTTGGAACGGAGGGGGGATCAGTTGGTGTTGGAACGGAGGGGGGATCAGTTGGTTCCAGTCTGACTACATTGACATTATCGATTAGTAGTCCTGAATCAAAAGCACCATCCCCAACATCTGTCACACCTATGGTGAAGGTGTAGGTTCCAGAAGCAGCAATTGTCTGAGAGTAGGTGCTAAAACCAGTTTCATTCACAAAAGGTGTCATGGAATCAGCTAATACTGAGAACGTATCAGCCAAACCACTCACCTGACCGGAAATTCCCACAAAAGCGAAGTCATTAAAATATTCGGAACCGTAATCATCTGTGAGGAAGTTGTAATCGAAATTAAGCACATCTCCTGCAACGGCTGTAAAGGTAGTTCTGATTGCTGATCCTTCAAACACCTCCCCCTTTCCCGCGCCCAGATTATCCAGCGCTGTAATGTTCAGCTCTAGAAAATTGGCTAGCTCCAGGAAGTTCTCTTTTTCCTGGGGAAGGAATGTATCTAGCTGGGCATAGAAACTGCCGTCAGTAGGTTTACTACCAAAACCTGCGGTGCGCACAGAAGCACTACCCAATGTTTCCCAGCCCGTAAAATCGTTTTCAAAACTACCATTAGTGATGATGGCAGCTGAGGCAGGATTAGTATCCAATAAACTGGCCACACCGATCAGGCTGACAATACCTGTTCTCAAAGAGAAGCACTTGTGGTTTTTAAGCTGAAACATATTTATTATCTTTGTTGAGAACTAGAGATTAGTCATGGGTAGATGCTTCCCAGTTCCAAAGTGGATATTTTGTCCGAGTAGACGCTGGAAACCCATCTGACAGTCTTGGGTTGAAGACTGACCGGATTGCTGATTGGTTCCACACGTAACCTCGAAGCTGATCTTGACAATCCTAAATCACCTGTGGTTAATCATCCGATGATAAAATCGCCATCTTCTTGAATATCTATAGTTAGATCGTTTGGATCAACATTTTTCAGGGTAGCTAATGTTCTGAAGGGGGTGTTGCCTTGAAGACCATCTCGATCTACTTTAATAAGAGCATGTGAACCAAACTGATCAATTTCCAACTCAATTTTCAACCAATCGTCAACATTGGCATCTGAATTCAAACCGTATTCTTCAACAAGATCCCAAAAGAAACCAGAGGTTAGAACCACAATATCTTCATCGTTGGGATCGAAGTTTTCGATCAGGTCCGTCCTCTCGGAAAACGTCTTATACCAGATCACATCAGCAGAATTATCAATACCAGGGTTGATATAGTCACCTCCGGGACCTCCGAATAGACTGTCAGCACCCCCTTGGCCGTAGATCTCATCTCGTACAACTTGTTCATCGCTACCTCGGAGGTCGTCATCGTGCTCTGTGCCATTTATTTGATTAATCTCTGTGTCATTTATTTGATTACTGTTTCTGCCATTTATTTGATTAGTATCTCTGGTACTCATAAGTGTTTAGTATGTGCTAACTCTGTGGGTTTTGATTGTTTGAATCCTTGAATTTTAAGTCATTAGCAGAGGCATATTTTTCTCTATTAACGAGAAAAATATCTTTACTGCTACTGAGGGTTTAGAGTGGCAGCACACCCAGGAATTACTCTCCTAAAGGAGAAAAATATATTTTTCTATTTGTCCATAAAAACCTGCTAAATTATAACGATTTTTTTGGAATGTTAACTCGGGTTTAATACTAAAAATATTTTTCATTCATAATCTTTATCAATAGTTTAAGTTTAGTGAGACTTTGTGTGAAAATTGTGAAGCAATTTGATAATAATAATGAAAGGTCAAGTGGTGATGCCTATTATTAATTTTTCAATCCAGTTAGAGGAAAATCCGGAATACTTGTCTGATAATTTTTTTGGTTATATCACAATTGTATAGGCACGAGGGAGAAACGAAGGGAGGATAAGCGTGCAAAACCTTTAAAGGGTTTAAAATCCTAAAAACTACAAAAGGTATAAGAGGGATAAGGTGTACCAATTTCATTTATCCGAGCTACACATGCTGAGGAGGTATAGCGCTACGTGCAAGTCTCAAGTGAGAAGTCAGAAGTCAAAAGTAAGCATTGACTAGGTTTCGGAGTTTAGAAGCGATGCAGAGGTGCGACCCGTGGCGAATTTAATTCGCCAAGGTCAAACGCACCATTACGGTCTTGGGGAGGCAGCGCGGTCTTGGGGGTCCCCCCCATGAGCGACTGCCGTGGTTTCCCCCACTCGCTATTGCATCAAGACAATGTCAAACATCTTAATGGGTAGTGCTATATAAGTTACAGGTTGTAGGTGATCAGCTTACAGGTTATTAAGCTAGTGTGCATTTAATTGGCATATTTTATATAGGACTTACGCAAATACCTCAATTTAACGCTACCTGTAGGGTTTGCAAAACCTTGACCACCATACCCATGGAGTCTGTGCGTAAGTCCTGTTATACTTTCGGAATTAGGGAAGGCAGACAAGGGGGATAAAAGGGCAGTGTTGTCTTTCCACTCTTATCTCTCTTCCCGCTCTTCCCCCAGAAAATAATTTCTGATCAAGGTCTCCTCTACTCCAGATTGAGTAGACCTCTTGCAAAAGTATTTTTCTAATTAGTGTTTGCGTCAATTCTTGTCCACTGTTCCCAGATCCGCTGTTCCCTGTTCCCGACAACTGCCGCGAAGTCTAGTGTGCCATTGACCGATAACCCAAGCCTCGATGGTGATGATTTTGCCAAAAAAGCCGTCTGATTCGTCTATCCCCTGGTTTAGCATTGGCATAACTGCCATTGTTTTACTGTCACTCGCCCTGCGATTTTGGGGACTGGGTCGATTTAATCGCCTGGTATTCGATGAAGTTTACTACGCTATATTTGCCAATAACTACTTAACCGGTACTTCCTTTTTCAATCCCCATCCTCCCCTAAGTCAGTACATCATTGCCATTGGCATCTGGATTGGCTCTCACCTCCCCTTTGGACAGGATACGGTTAACGAGCTGACTGGTTCGTTACGGTCTACCTGGAGTTACCGATGGCTGAATGCCCTGACGGGTTCTTTGATTCCGATGGTAGTGGCGGCTTTGGCTTATCAACTCAATCGACGTCGCAGCTATGCTTTGATTGCTGCTCTGTTCGCAGCTACTGATGGTTTATTCCTGGTAGAATCCCGCTATGCCCTCAACAATATATATTTAGTGATCTTGGGATTACTGGGTCAGTTGTTTTTCCTCCTGGCTCTGAATCGTCATGGTGCCAAACCCTGGCTGATGCTAATCCTATCTGGTGTGTTTTTTGGTGCTTCCGCAGCGATTAAGTGGAATGGCTTGTGGTTTTTGTTAGGCATTTATATAGTATGGGCTGTCGCTTGGGTATGGCAATTATTTAGAACCTATTTTGGGGAGACAACCCGTACTCGTCCCATACCATCGTTAAGCCATCCATTACAACACCTGACCCAACTGAATGTCGGGCACATCCTGCTGAACTTGGTAATTTTACCAGCTCTGACCTACAGCCTGGTGTGGATTCCTCACTTACTGATGAATCCTACCCCTGGATTCTGGGAGTCTCAAGTCAAAATTTTAACCTTCCATCAAAATGTCGGCAGTGGCACTGACGTCCATCCTTACTGTTCCCGGTGGTATAGTTGGCTGTTAATGTGGCGTCCGGTTGCTTACTTTTATCAGACTGCTAGTCACACCCCTGAGGCTGTTTCCACTGACTCCCCCTTATCCGCTGGTGGGAGCAATTTAATCTATGATGTCCATGCCATGGGCAATCCTTTCCTATGGTGGCTCTCGACTACAGCAATTTTGTTGCTGTTGCTGCTGTTAACCCAACGCATCATCGAAGGGGTGGGCTGGAAATCCATACCAACC
>NZ_JAAHIE010000512.1:0-5039 GCF_010671945.1 Moorena sp. SIO4E2 | reverse complement strand
CTATTACCTATTACCTATTACCCATTACCCATTACCCATTACCTATTACCGATTACCTATTACCGATTACCTATTACCCATTACCTATTACCTATTACCGATTACCTATTACCGATTACCTATTCCCGATTACCGATTACCTATTACCTATTACCTATTACCTATTACCCATTACCCATTACCCATTACCTATTACCGATTACCTATTACCGATTACCTATTACCCATTACCTATTACCTATTACCTATTACCTATTACCGATTACCTATTCCCGATTACCGATTACCTATTACCTATTACCTATTACCTATTACCTATTACCTATTACCTATTACCTATTACCTATTACCCATTACCTAGAAAAAGGGTAGAGGGCAAAAGGGCGAAAGGGCAAAGAAGAGTCCACGCCTAGGAACAAACCACCCGGAAACCGTGGCCGTTGTACCCGTTGACCGGCGAGAGGTAGTAGGGGCGAGAGGCACAGCGGCAGGTCCTCGAATTGTGGTACAAAGAGCCACCGCGCAGCAGCCGATTATCATTATTATTATCACTTAACCAGGCGCTACCGTCTACTGGGGCATCTTCATAGTTGCTAGGCCAGGTATCTTGACACCATTCCCATACATTACCGATCATATCATACAATTTCCAGTTATTCGGGATTTTTTGTCCTACTGGATGAGTTTGGCTATCAGAATTAACATCGTACCAAGCATAGTTTCCCAGTATTGACTGGTCTTCGCCATAGTAATATCTAGTTGTCGTACCTGCTCGACAGGCATATTCCCATTCCGCCTCACTGGGCAAACGGAATTTTCGATTTTGGAGTTGACTCTTAAATTTTACATTGAGTGCCGTACAAAATTCTTTAGCATCATGCCATGATACCTGCTCAACGGGTAGTTTATTATCGCCTTTAAAGTGAGATGGCGTGGAGTTAAGGCTGGTGTTGACTTGCTGGTAACCAGCAACGGCTTGCCACTGCTGCTGAGTTACTGGAAATTGTCCCATCCAGAACTGTTTTACACTTACCTGATGCTGGGGTCTTTCGTGATCAATGCTCATATTGTCACTTGTAGGGCTACCCATCAAGAAGCTACCTGCTGGGATGGGTTGCATTTCTAAGAGACCCCCTTTACCTAAATTAAAGATTTCTGGAAGTAAATATACCTTTGTTAAGGTGCTTTTGATGTAGGTGATGATGGCTTGTTCCGTGGGGACTACGACCAGGGGGGATTCTCTAGATGGGTCGATGGTGTTACTAAATTGCGCTACCTCTACGCCGTTCCCCAGTTTCAGACTCTCAGTGACTTGCAACTTTTTGGTTGTCAACGACTCTTGTAACCCTTGCACTTGCTTGTCTACATAGGTTTTCACTGCCAGTTCCGTGGGGACAGCTTGATTCGATTTCCCTGCCAAGGTAATATCGCTGGAAAATTCATTAACCGCTTCTCCTAATTCTAGTTTCAGGTTTCCCTTCACTTCCAGTTTAGCGGTGGGATTGTCTGTCCCAATTCTTACGTTGCCTTTAACCTTCAGGGCTTGTTCAATGGTTAGAGGTCCCTGGAAGCTTGTTGCTTTTGTGGTTATGTCTTGAAGAGTCTTACCCAAACGGTCAATTTCATCCATGGCGGCATTCCACTCTGCCGAAAGGATCAAATCTCCAGGCTTTTTTTGGTCTTTTGGCTTAAAACCGTTGGTCATTGCTTCCTCATAGTTATCACTAAAATAAAATTTCCCACACAAGGGTTAACTTAAATTTATCGCTCTTGGTAATTACCGGAAATACCACTCGATTATACATAATTGCGGTTTCTTTGTCTTCGCTATTAAACAACCCCGCTTCAGTTAAGGCAACTTCCTGATCGCCAGGTTCCCCAAAATCCAGGTCTACAGACAAGATTATTTTACACTTTTTACTGTCACCGTCCCCAGTCTCTGTTAAATCTTCACCGATGTCAAAGGTTTTAAGTTCTTTCCGAAACACTTCATTACCCAATTTGGTATCCTGAGCTGGAGCAACCGGGGTGCTGCTAGTACCTAGTGCGATGTAGCGGATCGGATCAATTTTTTGATTAGTAAATAACTTAGCCACTAATTCCCGCCCTGTATAAACAATCGAGTTGTCAGCTTTAACTTCATCCACCAGCTGAGCTTGAGAATTATATTTTTGGATAGTTAACCTACCTTTCATGTCGAGGCTTTCGGCAATTTTCATAGTTTTAGAATTTAGAATTTAGAATTTAGAATTTAGAATTTAGAATTTAGAATTTAGAATTTAGAATTTAGAAGGAAGAATGGGGAATGGGGAATGGGGAATGGGGAATGGGGAATGGGGAATGGGGAATTTAGAAGGAAGAATGAAGAATGGGGAATGGGGAATTGGGAATGGGGAATTGGGAATGGGTGCATCTCATATTTGTAAAAAAGTTGCTAGTGGTGCTTCAGGGGGGGCCTCATTTTCCGCCTCGTAGCCAGGCTTTGGATAGCCCGCCCCGTAACGCACCACCGTGTCAAACAGCTTTTAGGAGATGCACCCTTGGGAATTGGGAATCGGAACCCACCCCTAACCCCTCCCAGGAGGGGAACGGGAATCGGAACCCACCCCTAACCCCTCCCAGGAGGGGAACGGGAATCGGGAATCGGGAATCGGGAATCGGGAAGTTAGTGCGTAGGGTGTGTTAGGGGCGGGCTTGCCCTCATCTTCAACACCGAGAGCCAGTTTTGTTACAGCCCGCACCGTAACGCACCACCAATGTCGAATCGGGAATTTAGGATTTAGAATTGGGAATCGGGAAGTTAGAAGTTAGAAGTTAGAAGTTAGAAGTTAGAAGTTAGAAGTTAGATTAACCATTCTTAATTCTACATTCTTAATTCTTAATTCTACATTCTACATTCTTAATTCTACATTCTACATTCTTAATTCTTAATTCTTAATTCTACATTCCCTACTCCCTACTCCCTACTCCCTCTCAAGCAAAACGATTCCCGCTATCAAAGCCAGTATAGTCAAATACTCCACAAGTAAGCAGATTATCCGACATTTCGTGGACTACTCCCTCTGGATAGGGAACCTGAACGCTACTAATAGTAAGGTAATCTTCGGCAAGATGTTCTTCCCTAAACGGAGAACGTTCAACAGTTAACTCTGCTACTATCTCGTGAGTTTCCTGAAAGCGCTTCTCATAGGTAATCATCCCGAGAACACCAGCAGCTTTAACGTTGTCAATAATTCCAGCAATTTGATGGCGAGGATGATCCCCTGCTTCGTGAAACTTATCAGTAAAGCCGGGAATATCCCAAGGAATTTTTACCTCAAACACCCCTGGGGTGAGTTTGTAGAATCTCATTTCCAGAGAGGCGACGGGTTGACTGAAGCCAAAGGTGGCTTGATCAAAGCGCTGTTGGTCAAATTGTGCCAGGGGATACCCCTCAGCTAACTCTGCTTCCAGCCGCCAGCGAGAGGTGTCGGTTGGTAGTAGGGGCGTTCCTTCTGTTGCATAAGGTTTACCGTTAACGTCAACGGTATTCTCTCGAAAGGACAATACATCGGATGCCCTCGCTTCTCCTTGGTAAGTAACCGATTCTTCAGTATCGCAGTTAACAATTCGCAGATTGTATAATACCACAGGCAGACTTGGCTGAACTGCCAGGAAAATTTCGATTTCCTCTGGCTGCGGGTTGGGGTTATAGACCTCAAATTCTTCCCGAAGTGTCAGCAAGTAGCGATGTTCTGGCTGATTAGGAGGATGTAACTGAGTCAGCCGAGGCATGAACTCTTGAATTTGAATGGTTTTCTTGGCGGCTTGAGCGGCGGGAGAATCTTCTAAAATTCCCAAGTTGGCAGCAACCAAATCAATAATCCCTGGCTTGGTAGCAGCTCCTTGACGGAGGATGTGAATCAAGCCTTTTAGTCGCTCTCGGTAAGGAGCATAACTCTTGGCAATCTCATTGGGATAGGCTGCTTCTAGCAATTGCCGATTTTGGATAATCCGATCAGTTCCTGCCGGAAGGGTTTGGGATTGGGGTTGATCAGGGTGTTGGTAAGTTTTTTGGTAGAGTAAGGGGTCTTGTAGAGAGTGATTCAAGCCCTTTATTAACCCCTGCTCTACCTGCGCCAGAGTGGGAATATGGCTAGGGCTGATATAGTCTGGATAGGCGGCTTCTAACAACAAGCGATTGAGACGTTGTCGGTCTTCCCCGATGGGCTGTTGTGCCAGCAATTGCTGAGCGGCTTTGCTAAGAGTCAGGGTTTGGAAGTATGGCTTATTTTTCCGGTAGAGGGAGGGATTAACCAGCTGTTGGTTGAGTGTTTGCACCAGTCCCTGCTGTAGGGGTTCAGGCAGCGGGGGGAAACCGTCATAGTGATTGAGCAGTTCCAGAGTTTCTGGGGGCAAGTGAATTTTGAGATAATGACTGAGTTGATCGGTAGCAACGGTAGCAACCAACAGCTGAATGGCTAGACCGGGCAGATCCCTGAAAGACTCTAGGTTAAATTGAGCCTGGGCAACCTGATAGCGCTCCAGAAGGCTCTTGGTATCGTGATCAAGTTGCGATCGCAAATACTGAGACAGTTCATCCCTGCCTTGATCAAGTTTCTTGGCCAAGTTACTGACATTTTTAATACTCCCTGGACTAAACTGGTGACTTACCTGTACCAGTTGAGAGGTGCCTCCTAACGCTTCTAGGTAGAGAGCAAAAAGTTGATCTAAATCTCCCTTTTGGGCAGCAATAAAGCCTTGAGACCCTTCATTGTCAGCGGTATCCACATGATGGGAACGCATCACAGCGAGCAAGTCGGTTTCCCCTTGCTCTAGCAAAAAGCCAAAGACATCAATAAATTGGTAGAGCAAACTCTCAACATTGGCTCCGTCATAGAAATGAGGAAATCGACTGGTGATGCTGGTGGTTTTGCCGCGTTTTTCCATTACCTATTACCCATTACTTATCTTCAATCACAATTGACAAACTAGACGACTCTTGTAACTGAATCTCAGCCCGTTCTACAATCGCAATCGGAATATCTTGCTGATAGGAA
>NZ_JAAHIE010000511.1:0-5041 GCF_010671945.1 Moorena sp. SIO4E2 | reverse complement strand
TAGGGACGCTCTTCCGATCTGTAACTATTACAGTTCAGTCTGTAGCAAGGAAACCTACTCGAAGATAGACCACCTGCTCTGGAACAAACTTCAAAGATGGGGTTATAGGAGACATCCAAACAAATCCAAAACTTGGGTGAACAAGAAATATTGGGGAACAAAGGTTGAAAAACCAAAGAAACCCTGGGACGCCCCAAAAATCGACAACTGGGTATTTATGACCGGCGAGGATAACTACCTCCCAAAACATGCCAAGACAAAAATTATTCGGCATGTAAAGGTCAAAGAATCCAGGAGTCCATTCGACGGCGACCTAGTTTATTGGAGCACCAGAATGCAGAAACATCCTGAGACGACCAGTCAAAAGGGAAGGCTTTTGAAACGGCAAGAAGGGAAATGTACTCATTGTGGTCTCACCTTCAGGGATGGAGATTTAATGGAAAAGCATCACATAATACCACGCTCACTTGGTGGAAATGACCTAGACAAAAATCTAGAACTGCTCCACTTGCATTGCCACGACGCCAAACACGGAAAGAAAATCGATTCTTCGACCGTAGGTCACGCTACGCAAACGGAACTCGACGACAATCCGTTCTAGAGGTACCAAATGACAATGGTTCCTATGATGAGGAGCCGTATGAAGGGAAACTTTCACGTACGGTTTTGGAGACGAGTCGGAGGGGCGACTCTCCGGCTTAGTTCACCTCTCTGGGTTAGGGATAACCAAAGATTAGCATAGGACACCCCTACCTCGGCGATAGCCAGGTAGGGGAAGCTTCATTAAAATAACCTGTTCGCGTAGCGTGAGCCTTTGGCTCAGCGCTTACGTCATCTGACCAATGAACAATGGCTAATCACTAATCACTAATCACTAATCACTAATCACGCTTTGAAGAAACTATTCCCACTCTATGGTTCCAGGAGGTTTGGAGGTAATATCATATACTACCCGATTAACTCCCTTGACTTCATTAACAATTCGGTTGGAAATAGTTTCAAGTAAGTCATAAGGTACTCGTGACCAGTCAGCGGTCATACCATCTTCACTCGAAACAAAGCGCAATACAATCGGATGAGCGTAAGTGCGCTTGTCCCCCATTACTCCCACACTGCGTATTGGGAGCAACACGGCAAAGGCTTGCCAAAAGTCGTTATACATCCCCTGTCGGTGAATTTCATCTCGAACGATGAAATCAGCATCCCGCAGAATATTCAACCGTTCTGGGGTCACTTCACCAATGATGCGAATCGCCAATCCTGGTCCGGGGAAGGGATGTCGGCGCACAATCGATTCTGGCAAGTGGAGGTCACGACCAAGTTGGCGCACTTCGTCTTTAAATAGCTTGCGTAATGGTTCTACCAGCTTGAAGCGTAGGTTTTTGGGTAAGCCTCCGACATTGTGATGGCTCTTGATTTTCACAGCTACCCGCTCACCGGTTTTGGGATCAACGTTGGTATGGGCTGATTCAATTACATCCGGATAGAGGGTACCCTGAGCTAAATAATCAAATGGACCAAGACGTTGGGATTCTTCTTCAAAGACGCGAATGAATTCGTGACCGATGTGGCGACGCTTTTCTTCTGGGTCAGTGACACCAGCAAGGCGAGCCAAAAAGCGATCGCGAGCGTTCACATACTCTACTCGAATACAAAATTCTTCCTGAAATAGCTTCACTAACTGCTCTGGCTCGCCTTTGCGCATGAAGCCTTGGTCAATAAACATACAAGTTAGTTTATCCCCAATTGCGCGATGGAGTAAGAAGGCAAGGGTAGAGGAATCTACTCCACCAGACAAAGCCAACAGAACCCGTTTTTCCCCAACCTTGGCACGCACTTCTCGAATCGCTTCCTCAATAAAAGCAGCAGTGGTCCAAGTGGGTTCACACTCGCAGATGTTGTAAACAAAGTTACGGATTAGGGCAAGACCATCGGTTGAATGCACAACCTCTGGATGGAATTGCACGCCATAAAGTTTTTTATGATAGTTAGCGATGGTCGCACAAGGGGTATTCTGAGTATGGGCAAGGACTTCAAAGCCATCTGGCAAAGTCACACAGGAATCTCCGTGGCTCATCCACATGGTTGAGTGGTCTCGCACATTGCTCAGTAACTCAGTGGGGTGATCAATGAGTAAGGCGGCTTTACCATACTCAGCTTTCTTGGCTCTGGTAACTGTTCCGCCTAGTTGTTGCACCATCAACTGCATCCCATAGCAAACCCCTAGCACGGGTATACCGAGATTCCAAATTTCTGGGTCACATAGGGGGGCTCCATCGTCATAGACGGAATTGGGACCTCCAGAGAGAATGATGCCCTGGGGATGAAGCTGCTGTAGCTGTTGAGCTGTGGTCTGATAGGATAGCACCTCGGAGTAAACGTTAGTCTCGCGAATGCGACGAGCAATCAGTTCCGAGTATTGAGAGCCGAAGTCCAGAATCACAATCATCTGGCGATTCAACTGCTCTGCTAGAGAGGCTACAGCCAATGCCTCTTTCTGGTAAGATAGTTTGTTGGTCCTTAGGGTTACTGCTGTGTTCGTCATGTTTAGTTGTGTGAATGTACGAACAGGTCGCTGCCTAGGTGTGCTTCTGGGCAGCATAAATTGATTGCTATGAACAGATAGGTTGAAAGCTGATGGTTTCCGTAAATTAATCCTTCAACGCCCCAACACTTTGATGTGGATGGTAGCGCTGGCATTAACCAGTTAGTCTGAGTCGTAGACTCTCATCGACGATACAGAACTCAATCTGTTTACGGTTATTTCAGTTTCCACTCCCACACGCACTTCATAGACCTGCCTGGCAGTGGTATGTCTGTTGACAATCTCGTGACTTCTAGTCAGAAGATTTTTCAGGGTTTCAGTCTATATGTCCTGAAATGCGAAGTTTCAGCTGATAATCAGGTTAATTTATCATACATTGGGTTCGGCTACAAGATCCGCCCGCCAATATATTAAGATTTATAAAAATTTATCACAAATTTGAAATCAATGTCCAACCTGTGGGACTGGTAACAATAATTTTGCGTCCGCGATCGAACAATACAGAGCCCACCTGGATATGCTGCTCACTGTGTTTGCGGATGTAGTCAAAGCAGCGTTGGTCAATGGTCAATGCGATCGCATGATAAACCTGATTTACCCAATCAGTGCCCTGAGTCTGATCCCATTGACGCAGACAATTGAGAGCAGCTTCAGTGGTTTGACTGCCAAATACTTGCCTGATCAGTGGGGTTGGTACTCCTAACTGCGCACAGTGAGCGGTGAGTATTTCCAGTCGTCCATCAGCTAGGTGGTGGTGAGTATGAAAAATTCCTCCTGCCAGTTTAATTAACTTACCATGATAGCCAAATAACAAAAGTTCTGGCACCTGGGAGTATCCAGCTGCTACCAACAACGGTCCGAGCCAATTGGCTGTTTTAACCAGCCGCTCGGGATTAATCCCCAAGCCTCGCGCCAAATCTAAGCCATTTTCTCCGACACAGAACACTAGTGTTGTCGAATGTGAGGAGGCTTGCTCTTTTAGCAATTTGCTGGCTTTTGCTTTTAATTCCTCCTGGTAAGCAGCTAATTGACCAGGAGCACTCAGAGGCTGGGAAATGCCAGTAGTTCCTAGTAGGGAAAGTCCTTCTACTACACCAAAGGCAGAATTAGAAGTACGCTGTGCCAACTTCCGCCCTTCCGGCAAGATAATCGTCACCTGAATTTTCTCTGACGGTGCTAGCAGACAACTCAAGTTATGGTGCAATAGTTTCTCGGCATAAGCATAGATGGCTGGTTTGCCTCCGGCATTGATTTGTCGTCCAATTCCTTCACCCCCTAATAACTGTATCGATTCAGTTTGCTCCGAGGAACCCCATTCTACGACTGCCCAAATTGGGGTATTACGGGTAAGGTCAAGGTTATCACCAGGGTTAGAGTGAGTAATAGCTAGCGCTACCCCTTCTCGAATCCTAGCCACTTGCTCAATGGGAATGTCTACGGTTTCAGGAGGGTTAATTAAGTCCACTGAAACCGTTTCCAAGGGTTGGCCGTTGCGTAACTGATGGAGGGCGGCTATTGCTGAGGCACAGGCGAATACCGGTAAGGTATATCCAGATTGAGGTAGGGACATATCAATTGGTACTTACAACTATTTCTTTTCCTAAAATGTGAGTCCGTCAGCATATTCTAGGCATTACCCGGTGACTTTGGCTTCTGAGGTCAATCTTGCCGACCTATCCCTTGCGGCTAACTACCTACTCTAGTATCGACCTTCATCAGAGCAAATACAGAGGTTACTTCGTTCCTGATAACCATTGATTGGACTTTTAGGGCGGTACTGTTCACCGAGGATAGTATAGTGGAATCTCTAAAAGGAGTAGAACTTTTAGTCAAAATCCCATTGACTTTTGTCTGTGGCGATTGCTGCCTATTGCGCCACGTGAGCATGACGATGATTTAAACATACCTTCGGTGTGTACCCATGAGTCGAAGCCTGTTACTAACACCACATGATAGCTGGCAGTGCTTCACTACTTGACCCCGCTTTATCAGTAAGCAAGTTATGTCTTACTAATAGGGGTAAGGCTGTCACTCGGATTCCGCTCCGGCTGGGCTAACACCTGCATGGTTATCAAGTTGTAAGGGCTCATGTGTCAAGGGCAGCAAATCCCCCATACCCTGATCGGGTAAGGTTTCTAGCTAACGAATCGCACCTACTCCCTACTCCCTGTTCCCTTTGCTATCAGAAAATGTCGTGATTCATCTCACCGCTAAATCAAAGATTATAGCGGTGAGATGAATCACGACTAATAAATTAACAACGGGATAGCGTTACGGTTGAACAGGACGTGAGACGCATTCCCCCACCTCGTTCAGGTGGGGGTTAGTCCACGCTAAGAACAATAGCCAAAAACCTAGAACATCAATCTATCTATTGTCGTCTACATTTTTGTAGGCTAAAATATTAACTAGCAATATTTTATTAGACCAGTGAAAACGCCGACCAAAGTTATCAGAACTGACAAGTGGAAACTCAATCCGTCCCTAGAACAAAAA
>NZ_JAAHIE010000510.1:0-5066 GCF_010671945.1 Moorena sp. SIO4E2 | reverse complement strand
GGGAGTCGGGAGTCGGGAGTCGGGAGTAGGTAAGCAAGCATTCAGCGGTCAGCGGTCAGCGGTCAGCCGTTAGCTTTGTGGCACAGGCTTCGACGTTGTGACTTTACGCTTACCTGTTTTCTTCAAAAGTTCCGTAGCTTGCCCATAGCCCATAAGCTGATAGCTGATAGCTGATAGCTGATAGCTGATAGCTGATAGCTGAATGCTTAATTAGGGCAGATAGGTTTTCTTGATTTACCTATTTGCCCTAATCTATTTTACAGCATTTTTCATAGCTATGAGGTACAGAATATTTTTTCCCTCTTCCCTTTTCTTTCTTCTCTGCTCTTTCCCCCCCTTATTAAGGGGGGTTAGGGGGGATCGCTGCTCCCTGCTCCCTAAAAGCCAGTAGGGCAAAACCTAACATCAACTAAACCCATTTGCCCTTGGCGTAGATAGTTTCCTCTGAATAAGATACGAATATCAGCAGCCAACGATAGAAGATTGAGGAGATCAACAATGGCATTTAGTTTTTCTAAGAAGCGACAAATTAAGGATGACAACCGTGATCTCAAAAGTGATATCAAAGAAGAAATCATCCGGGAATTATTACGACAAGTAAGACATAGTTACAACCTTGCTCTTGGTGTAACTGCGGCATCAGCGTTGATGACTTTATGTGGTGTCGGGCTTTTGTATATTGACAAAGTGTCGGAAGCAAGCTTGACAGCATCGGGCGGAGTTTTGGGGACTATTACTAGTGTCCAATTCGCGAAGGATTCAAAGGAAGAGTTAGAGGAAATGATGGAGAAGTTGTTAGATGAAACCTAAGCATTCAGCCGTCAGCTATCAGCCGTCAGCCGTTGGCCACAAGCCTTTAGCTGTTTCCGTAGCGCATTAGCTGATAGCTGAATGCTTACCTGACATCAGTACAAAAAAACGTAATAGGGGAGGCGATAACAATCAATTTTAGTACTGAAAGCATCAAATCTGATTATTTTTACCTGTTCGCTGTTCCATACTTTGAGTTTGACCCGGTGGGTGGAATGGGCATCTTGCCCGTTTCCGTGGAATGGGCATCTTGCCCGTTTCCTACTAACCCTACTCAATTCACCAACTTAGAACATTCTCGTTGGGTTACTTTATGGCGATAGCGAAACATTTGCTCTAATTGCAGCGTTACTAACCAACCAAACATATCTTCGACTAACGCTCCTCCTGGTAAGGCAAATTCAATGGAATCAGTTAGCCTAGTTTTCTGATCTTCTGGAATAAATTGATGGCGATGAACCCAATAGTCAAAGGGTCCTTCTTGTTGTTGATCACTGAAGAGTCGGTATTGCTCATACTCGGTATGAACAGCAATCCACTCTAAGGGAATTAGACCAAGAAAAATCCGAAATTCCGAAACTGCTCCAATCCCTAAACCCCCCTCACGACGGATCACCTGGATTGGTTGCCAGGGTGGAGTGAGCAGATCGAGAATATCATCTCGCTCATGAAAGGTCCAAACTATCTCAACTGGTGCATTGATCACAGTAGAATAGTTAAAGTGCAGCATTAGATACCCAGTTATATCAAGTCAGGTTGAATACCCATAATTATAGGGAGGGTGGGAAGTGTGGGGAGATGGGGAGATGGGGAGATTTTTATTAAGGGTAATTATCCCAACATGATATTAGACATAAATCTAAAACGCTGGTTTGGAGACTATAGCCTGTCAACCTGTCAACCTGTCAACCTGTCAACCTGTCAACCTGTCAACCTGTCAACTGATCAACCTGTCAACCTTCAAGTGATCAACCTGTCAACCTTCAACTTGTCAACCTGTCAAGCTGTGAACGCGATTGACCGTAGGTCACGCTACGCGATCGCAAACTTAGAGCTGGTAACGAGAGTCACTCCAACCATAAATTGGGTCTCTTGGCTGCTCTTTTTGCCGATTTTTTCTGATCTGAGTTGCTCTAATCAGGGTTTGCCTGACAATACTGACCAGATTATACCATGTTATTTCTTTATTTTTGAGTAATTCCCGGATTCCTTGCAGAGCCAGTTTAGCCGCTAGAGATTCGGTTTCTTCTTGTGGTCTGATCGGTGTACAGAGTCTGATCGGGTCTCGTTGCACGGCAGCAAAGGCTTGACGCACAGTAGTAGTAATCTGCTGCCTTAGTTTTTTGTTACCCTTTAACTGCTGCTGACGCCTCCCCTCTTCACAGGAAGCATACAGAGGTGGTAAACGATTGAGGGCATAGGTAGCCACTTCTACATGGTTTATATACTTAGCTAGCTTCGGGGAAAGTCGAGACTTTTGACGCTCTACTTCCTGAGCCACTAAGATTTCCATGACATTTTGATAGGTTATTGCTTGATGTAATCGATGTGCTTCCATGACTTAACCAGTTAGATATTGCAATAAATAAAAAGCCCTTGACGAGTGGCTTGATCAAAGATGGCCATGTGAAAGACATTTTGTTCTGCCTACGCAAGAACCAGCTAGCCAAATACCCTACTTGGGGTCACCGTTTCTTAGTAACCAATTTTTTGAACTCCTGTTGGATTAGCTCTGAGCTTCTACTGCTGTAGTGAAGCACTTATAGATAGCTTTTATGTAAGCATTCAGCCGTCAGCTATCAGCTATCAGCTTTTAGCTATCAGCGTGTCGCGTATCAGCTTATGGGTTAGGTCCGATGCGTCGAAGCCTGTGCCACGCTACTTGAGGTGCTTTTGAATAAAACAGGTAACCATTTGTTTAATCTGAGTGAAATCACAGCGCTTGTGGCCTGTGCCAAAAAGCTGACGGCACCTCAAGCAGCGTAAGCCTTTGGCTGACCGCTGACCGCTGACCGCTGACCGCTGAACGCGCACGCGTGCGCGTAGCGCATATGCTTACGCTTTTATGTATCCTGTCAGGAACTCTCAACAATAGCTTTTTAGTATTTTTTTAGGTTTGAGCTTAACCCCACACCTAGCCAGGTGAGTCTGGTAACCACAATAATAACTGATCTTTTGCTTTCCGCCTATGATATCGATCACAGGCAAAAGCCACGGTTGCGTTCGCCATCCCAATGGTGAACCAGTCGCATTTTGTAGAAGAAATCTAGTACTAATTAGTAAGTACTGAGGGCTTGTTCAGAGTTTTTCCTTATTACTACAAATTACCTAGGATTGCTAAAGCGATAATCATGTGTTATAATTAGAGGGTTTGTTGATTTTTTTTTCGACGCTCGATAATCTTTTCAGATACTTCTAAATCGACCTGGACTTTTCTAATGGCTAGGTCTGCGGGTAATCCTCTAAGATACCAGCGGTATACCTTGGCTAAGGTAGAGTCATCAGCATCAGCCATAGCCGATGCGATCGCATTTTGAACAGAAGCAGGTACCATTTCCTTTAGGGTGGGTAATCGCTTGCTAGTAAACTCATCCCGACCACTTTTTAACTTAAGGAAATCTTTTAATTTAGCATTTTTTGCGTCCGCAATCAACTCAGAGATCTGGTTAGCAAGTTTTGGTACAGGTTTAACCTTGGGCAACTCAGAGAACTGGTCAGCAAGTTTTGGTAAAGAAGGTTGAACCTTGGGCAACCCAGTGGCTTTATTTCTTACAGCGCTAACCCCTTTGCGTTGATCCATAGCCTGATTCGCAGCGGCATCGGCTTCTGAATTCTGTGCTCGGGGAATCCACTCCAATTTAACAGAGTCAAACTGATTCAGAAGTGACTTAGCTTTTGTCCATAAGGGTCGTAAGTGGGGTGTTTTAACTCTCCAGGTACCTTTAAGCTGATTGATAACCAGTTGAGAATCTCCTTTTAGGACTACCTGCCCAGCACCGATTTCCAAGGCTTTCTCCAACCCAAGAATAGCTCCGTTATATTCGGCCTCATTGTTGGTAGCATGAGGGAAAAATTTACTAACGCTAATAGTTTGAGCTCCTGGTTGTTTAATAATAGCAGCAGCACCAGCTATTCCAGGATTCCCACGAGACCCCCCATCAAATAGGATCGTAAGCTTACTGTTAGTCTTCTTAGCTGTTAAGTTGACTGATTGGTTGTTCATCTAATATTCGTTCCTTCGCTTTTGCGTTCACGCAGCGGCTCCTACAGAGGATCGCAAAATACCTCTGAAGAAGGGAAGCATATATATATATATAAGGTAATAGACTCAACTAGCGTATGTGGGGTGTGGGGTGACCGGGTGTGGGGAGATGGGGAGATGGGGAGATGGGGAGATGGGGAGGTGGGGAGATGGGGAGATGGGGAGATGGGGAGATGGGGAGTCGGGAGCGGTGCGACCCGTGGCGAATTTAATTCGCCTACGGAAAGCGCACCGAGGGAGTCGGGAGTAGGAAAACATCCTGTGTAGCTCATAGGTATGAAAAACACTATAGGTGCATATCCTAAAAGCTGTTTGGCTCGGTGGGTGTAACGGGCATCTTGCCCGTTACTGTACCAACACTGGCTACCGATGAAATGAGGGCGAGCCCGTCCCTAAAGCACCACTAGCAACTGCTGCTCTATTCCCGATTGCCGATTGCCGATTGCCGATTGCCGATTGCCGATTGCCGATTGCCGATTCCCGACTCCCGACTCCCGACTCCCGACTCCCGACTCCCGACTCCCTTTTCATAGTTCATCCTTCATAGTTTCTTAAACCTTATGTGACATACTCCCACACGCTCATCGAAGATTACAGTGTGGGCTTCTTACCAACTCCAGCCATCACTATCGGCTTTCGCCGACGCGGGGCGCGTTCGGATACACGGGTTACTTTATTAACGACACGGGATGCCCCGACCCACCGGAACAATACAATAAGTTCTATTTTTTAGGCACGTAAGTGGCTGACAAACCAGCATTTAAGGCCGTAGGCCACGCTACGCGAACGGCTTTGTTTATCAGTACATATATTATAGCAATTTTATAATACCCTGTGCAAAATTCATCCCACACCTATGCTACGCATTAGGTGTGGGGCTTCTTTTGCCGGACAGCTAAAGTTTTTTTTTAAATACTATGATGTCAAATCATATCATGTCCAGGGTAAGCGCAAGAAAAAATTGCCCATAATGTGCATTGGCTGGATATCGGTT
>NZ_JAAHIE010000051.1:0-25586 GCF_010671945.1 Moorena sp. SIO4E2 | reverse complement strand
AGGGACTATTACTAATCAGTTGAGTTTCTTACGGGTACCAGATGGTCAAACCTTAGGGCTGATTGGTGGTGATGTGAATATTCCTGGTGGCTTTAATATTGCATTGGATGGACGGATTGAGCTGGGGGGTGTTGGTGCTAATGGTGTGGTGAAATTGATACCAACGGATAGTACTTTTAGGTTGGATTATTCAGGAGTTGAACAATTTCAGGATATTAGTTTGTCGGAGGGGGCATTAGTTGATACTAGTGGCATTGGTGGTGGCAGTATCCAGGTGCAGGGGAGTAATGTTAGTTTACGCGATCGCTCTTTTATTTTTGCGAATACCAGAGGGAGTGGAAGTGGCGGTGGGATAGTTGTTGAGGCTTCACAGTTGAGTCTTGAAGGTGGTTCTAGCATATTTGCGAATGTATTGGGCTTAGGACAGGGGGGAGATTTGACAGTGGATGCCACTGAATCTGTTCGAGTAATTGGTGTATCGGCTGATGGTACTTTCAGTCTCTTGGGAGCCCTAGTTTTTCCAGAAGTAACAGGAAATGGTGGAGATGTCAGTATTACCACTGGGGAGTTAATGGTCTCTGATGGAGCACAAGTTTTAGCTATCACTTTTGGTAACGGGGACGGGGGAACCTTGACTGTGAATGCGGACTCTACTGTTCAACTGATTGGTACCTCAGCGGATGGTCAGCTTGCCAGCGGCTTGTCTACTCAAACTAATGGGACAGGAAAAGCGGGAGATTTGAGTATTACCACTGGGCAGTTAATGGTCTCTGATGGAGCAAGAGTTTCAGCTAGCACTTTTCGTGAAGGGAACGGGGGAAGGTTAAGTGTGAATGCCTCCTCTACTATTCAACTCATTGGTAGGTCAGCCAATGGTCAGTTTGCCAGCGGCTTGTTTGCTCAAGTTAATCCAGGCTCAACAGGAAATGCCGGAAATTTGAGTATTACCACTGGAGAGTTAACGGTTTCTGATGGAGCAAGAGTTTCAACTGCCACTTTTGGTGAAGGGAATGGGGGAACTTTGAGTGTGGATGCCTCCTCTACTGTTCAAGTGATTGGTATCTCAGCCGATGGTCAGTTTGCCAGCAGCTTGTTTGCTCAAGCTAATCCAGGCTCAACAGGAAATGCTGGAAATTTGAGTGTTACTACTGGGGAGTTAATGGTCTCTGATGGAGGACAAGTTTCAGCTAGCACTTTTGGTGAAGGGGACAGCGGAAATTTGACTGTTCATGCCGAGGAGACTGTTCAAGTGATTGGAACCTCAGCTGATGGTCGGATTATCAGCGGCTTGTCTAATCAAACTTCTGGGACAGGAAATGCAGGAGAGTTGAAGATTACCACTGGGCAGTTAATTGTCTCTGATGGAGCACAAGTTTCTGCTCTCACTTTTGGTGAAGGGGATGGGGGAGATTTGACTGTGGATGCCTCTGAATCTGTTCAACTGATTGGAACCTCAGCCGATGGTCGGTTTCCCAGCGGCTTGTTTACTGACGCTTCTGGGACAGGAAATGCCGGAGAGTTGTTGAAAATTACCACTGGTCAATTAATAATCTCTGATGGAGCACAAGTTAGTGCTAGAAGCACTCAACAGGGTTCAACAGCCGGGCAGGTAGATATTAATGCCAACTCCATCTTCCTAGACAACAAAGGAATCATCTCAGCAGAAACAGCAGGAGACAAAGGCAATATTATCTTGGACGCTCGTGACATCCGACTCCTCGACGAAAGCAACATTAATACTAACGCCCAGAATACCGATGGGGGCAATATAACTATTGATACTGATACCCTAGTCGGTCTAGGAAATAGCGACATCACCGCCAATGCTGAAGAAGGCCCAGGAGGTAGTGTTACCATTAATGCCCAAGGCATCTTTGGCTTAGAGTTTCGAGACCGTCTCACTCCAGACAATGACATCACCGCCACCTCCACCCTTGGCCCATCCTTCAACGGTGACGTAATCATCAACATCTCCCAGGTAGACCCCACCTCAGGCTTAAACGAATTGCCAGGAATCCTGGTGGATGCAGAAGCGATCCTGGCCAATGACCTTTGTGGCTTTGAGAATGATCGGATTGCTGGGGGCAGTTCCTTTACCATTATCGGAAAAGGCGGTTTACCACCGACTCCAGAGGATCCAGTGATTAATGCCCACAGAACAGTCAGGTGGAGAACTCGTCCTAGGTTAGCCAGCAACAGACAACCATTACAAGCCCAAGCATCCGTCAGACCCCGTCAAGACAAAAAAGTGATTATCGAAGCCCAAGGCTGGGTAATAGCAAAGGATGGCACGATTATTCTGACGGCGCAACCATTTCAGGGGACTCCTGTGGAGCAGATATTGCCCAATCTTGATTGTCATTCGGGAAGGGGGAATAGGGAACAGGGAACAGGGAATAGGGAATAGGGAGTAGGGAGTAGGGAAGAGTAATATATAGCAATTCTCTTTCCCATGAGGTACAAAGGGATCCCCCTAAATCCCCCTTAAAAAGGGGGACTTTGAGATTGATAAGTGTACCTCCTACATGCAATAAAACCTATATAATTTTTATTTAAGTTGTGAACATACTCTCTTAAAGAAAGGCAAGAGGCAAGAGTTAATAAACTATTATTATAGTACTATTCCCGATTCTAAATTCTAAATTCTAAATTCTAAATTCTAAATTTTAAATTCTAAATTCTAAATTCCCTTAATTATTATGAAAAAACTATCATTTATAATTGCTATCGCATTAACCTGCTTCCTACCATCCGGGAAAGCCTTATCAAATTCTGTTGTCATCACACCCAATTCCCGATTCCCGATTCCCGATTCCCGATTCCCGATTCCCGATTCCCGATTCCCGATTCCCGATTCCCGATTCCCGATTCCCGATTCCCTAGACCAACAAGCCCAACACCTCTATGAAACAGGTCAATACCAAGAAGCTATCCCATTGTTGGAGCAACTTATTACTAACTACAGCAACAGTGGCGACCTTATTGGTGAAATTAACGCCTTAGTAAATCTAGCTTTAGTTTATCAAACCTTGGGAGACCTAGACCAAGCTAAACAAACAATATCCCAGAGTTTTAGCCAAATATCAAAACTTGATAATACCAAAGAACGTCAACAATTAAGAGCCCAAACTTTAGAAGTCCAAGGACAAATATACTTATCTCTAGGTCAGGGGTCAAAAGCCTTATCAATTTGGCAGGAAACTAGTGCTATTTACCAAGATATCGGAGACTTAACTAAATTCACAGAAAGTCAGATTTACCAAGTCCAAGCCTTGCGAGTATTAGGATTATATCATAAAGCCACTAAAACCTTAACTGAAATCCAGGAAACTCTCCAAGACCAACCCGATAGTGCCCTGAAAAGTACCGCCCTCCAATACCTAGGTGATGTGCTGCGCCGAGTAGGAAAATTCAAAGAATCTAAAGCAATTTTACAACAAAGTTTAGCGATAGCGGAAAACTTACGAGATCAGACCTTGATTGCTGATAATCTGATCAGTTTGGGCAATACCGCTAGATTAAAAGGAGACACAGCAGACGCTTTAGAGTTCTATCAACGGGTTGTGGAGGAATCTCCCTTAGCTGATATGAAAATTCAAGGGCAATTAAATCAACTGAGTATAGTGATAGCTCAACAAGAGTGGTCACAAGCCAGAGAATTATTGCCTGCTATCGACAATAGTTTAACTAAATTATCTCCCAGTAAAACCGCAATCAATGCTAGAATTAATCTAGCTAAAATCTTATTCAAAGGTAAAAATAACCAACTCACAAATCCCAACGACATTGCTATTTATCTCGCTGATGCCCTTAAGCTAGCTAGAACTTTAGGAGATAAACGAGCGGAAGCGGAAGCAATCGGTAACTTAGGCAGGTTATACGAATACAATCAACGTCTTGAGGAAGCCCAAGACTTAACCGAAAAAGCCTTACTAATTGCTCAAGAAATCCAGGCTCCGGATTTAGCTTATCAATGGCAATGGCAACTGGGCAGAATTCTGAATCTAAAACAAGATAAGAAAAACGCGATTGCCGCCTATGCTCAATCGGTGCAAACCCTCAAATCTATTCGTAGCGACCTAGTCGCGATTAGTAGCGATATTCAATTTGGGTTTCGAGAAAGCGTCGAACCAGTCTACCGAGAATTAGTAGGACTACTGCTGGAACCGAATGCATCTCAAGAAAACCTCAAACAAGCACGAGATGTAATTGAATCCCTACAACTAGCAGAACTAGACAACTTCTTTCGGGATGCTTGTCTAGATGCTAAACCTGTTAATCTCGACGAAATAGACCCCAACGCCGCTATATTCTATACCATTATCTTGCCAGACCGCCTGGAAGTAATTGTCACTTTGCCCGGACAACCCCTGCGCCAGATTACTACTAACTTACCTCAACCAGAAATAGAACAACAACTGGCTTCGGTAAACATCAATATTATTAATTCTTGGCGAGGTCTGAGAAAGGACAACTTACAAACAATACACGACTGGTTAATCGGTCCGATTGAAGCGGAACTAGCCAAGAGTAACATCCGCACTCTAGTATTTATCCCCGACGGAGCCCTGCGCAATATTCCGATGTCCGTGCTTTATGACGGGGAACGCTATTCCATCGAGAAATACAGTATTGCGGTAGCACCTAGTTTACAACTAATCGACTCTCAACCTTTAGTCAGACAAAACGTTTCGGCTCTCACTGCTGGACTAACCGAAGCTCGTCCCCATCTTCCATTACCTCCACTTCCTGGGGTGAAGGTGGAATTAGAGAATATCAAGGGTCAAGTTCCCTCATTGATTTTACTCAATGAGTCCTTTACTGAATCCAACTTCAATACAGTAGTTAATAGCTCTGGTTACGAAATTGTTCATCTCGCCACTCATGGTCAAGTTAGTTCAGTAGCGGAAGAAACCTTTCTGCTGACCTGGGATGACGTGATCAATCTCAATGAGTTAAATACTCTGATCTCAGCGGATCAAAAGCAAGAAAATCCGATTGAATTACTCGTCCTCAGTGCTTGTACGACCGCCGTGGGAGACTCCCGAGCAGCGTTGGGATTAGCTGGTATCGCCGTGCGTGGGGGGGCACGCAGTACCATTGCCAGTCTCTGGACTGCGGACGATCTTGCTACTACAGAGTTAATGACTCGGTTCTATCAGAGGTTAGCCACAGGCCAGGTTACCAAGGCTGAAGCTTTGCGACAAGCTCAACTGGAGCTGTTGCAGAGCGAGGCATTTAATCACCCCATTTACTGGTCGGCTTTTATTTTGCTGGGAAATTGGTTGTGAAAAGTAGGGAGTAGGGGGTAGGGAGTAGGGAGTAGGGTGCGTTAATAACGCACCAAGCCAAGGATAAAGATGCTCTGGGGTGATATCTTTACAACAAGAAGGACAAGTCAACTTAGTAATTACCCAAGTAGTCAATGAATGGTAAATTCCCACTAACTGCATTATACAAGCGCAGATCTGCCGTGATGAACTTAGCTGCCATTGCCTCTGCTAAGGCTAGATAGAGGGCATCATAGACAGTCCGGTCAAAAACTGCTCCCAAACTATAGGCTCTGGGTAAAATAGATTCTGTCTCTACTGTTGGCAGAGATAGTGCTAGTAGGTGGGCAATGAGACTATTTCCCTCTTGCTCAGTAATCAAACCCACTCTTTGTCTTTTCCAGATGATATTTCCGACTTCTGCTAGGATCAGTTGTGGCGCAATCAAATCTACTCTGGATAACTCCCAATGTTTACGGACAGCCAGAGCCTGTTTGGTTAATGGCTCCACAAACAACCACTTAGCAACAACGCTACTATCAATCACCAACAGCATTAACGGCTCCGGTCCTGATTAATTTGCTCCACTGAATCAGGCATGACACCGACTCGGGTAAAGATTGTTTCTCTAGTGCGATCAATTGCTTCGAGAACCTGTGTTGAAGGTCGCTGGGAGAGTCCCACAGACCGCTCCAATAACACCAGAATCTGTTGATTCACAGAACGGCGTTCTCGGGCAGCCATTGCTTTGATTTTTTGGTAAAGCTCTTCAGGAATATCTCGTAGACTTAAATTGGTCATGGTTTTCCCTAATGTTTACACTATCATGATAGCATAGTAGTAGAAAACCAACCCATGGGAGTGGGATGCTCTTTCAGAGCCACTACGCGATCGCGCTCATCGTCTAACCTACGTTATAAGCATCCCGAAAGCCGAAAACCCCGTGTCTTTAGACCGGGTTAGAATTTACCGCAAGAATAGTGGAGCCAATGAGCGTCGGCAGGTTATGAGTAAAAGTTTGAAGGTTTTTGTAATAAGGCGACCCTATTCTAAGGTTTCGTCTCCGGGATGAAGGCTCGCAGTGGCAAAGCGCCACCCTTCAAGAAATATAGCAAAAATACTTTTCAAATTGCGCTAGGGCTGCTAGCATAATAATATACCAGAAGAGGTCGAATTCTGATGATTATACTTGAGTTTAAGGCATACGGAAACAAGTCACAGTATCAATCAATAGACGAAGCTATCCGAACTATGAAGTTCGTAAGAAATAGCTGCCTCCGCCTATGGATGGATAATAAAGGGTTGAACAAATACGACCTCAATAAATATTGCAAAACCTTGGCTAAAAATTTCCCGTTTGCCAATGAATTAAACTCAACGGCCAGACAGGCTGCGGCTGAGAGAGCATGGTCATCAATATCTCGTTTCTTTGATAACTGCAAAAAGAAAGTTCCTGGGAAAAAGGGTTTTCCTAATTTTCAGAAAAATTGCCGATCAGTTGAGTACAAGCAATCAGGGTGGAAGATATCCCCTGATCAGAAATCTATAACCTTCACTGACAAGAAGGGAATTGGAAAGCTTAAACTTAAAGGTACGTGGGACTTGTGGCGCTTTGATAAGAAGCAAATCAAACGAGTTCGCATAGTAAAAAGAGCTGATGGCTATTATGTTCAGTTCTGTGTTTCTGTCGAAGTAAAGGAACAATTAGTCCCTGCTGACGCGACTGTCGGTCTAGATGTAGGGCTAAAAGACTTTTACACTGATTCCAGAGGAAAAACTGAACCAAATCCCCGCTTTTACAGAACTGGGGAGAAAAGATTAAAATTTTACCAACGTCGGGTTTCCCGAAAAAAGAAAGGCTCAACCAATCGTAGAAAAGCGGTTAATAGGCTAGGTAGGCAACACCTTAAAATAAGTAGGCAACGTGAAGAACATGCCAAGAGACTGGCACGTTGCGTAGTTCGGTCTAACGACTTGATAGCTTACGAAGATTTAAGGGTCAAAAACCTGGTTAAAAACCACTGTCTTGCTAAGTCTATTAACGATGCAGGTTGGTATCAGTTTAGGAAATGGTTAGAACACTTCGGAACTAAATTCGGTAGAGTTACCGTAGCAGTAAACCCTGCCTATACTAGTCAGAATTGTTCGGGCTGCGGAGAGGTAGTAAAGAAATCACTATCTACTAGGACTCATACCTGTCGTTGTGGCTGTGAATTAGACCGTGACCACAATGCCGCAATCAACATCCTAAACAGAGCCTTGGGTACGGTGGGGCACACCGGAACCTGGATCATTGATTCGAACGCTTCAGGAGATTTGGCCTCTACTGTTCTTGGCTTCGGCCAGGCTCAGCAAGTCGAGTCAATGATTGAAGAATCCCCGCGTCTTTAGACCGGGGAGTGTCAAGGGCAGTATCTCAATATATAGCACTATAGCGCTTTTTATCCTCATGAGGTACACATATTTTTTTACCTCTTCCCTCTTCCCTCTTCCCATATCCGCTGCTCCCTGCTCCCTGCTCCCTGCCTCATAAGGGTAGGTTTTTTACATGACAGGTCAAACAGGGAGTGTGGGAAGTGTGGGAGGTGTGGGAAGTGTGGGGGGAGAAGCTCAAGTAAACAGAAAAGCACAGAAAAAAATAGAAAATAATATAAACAATCAGAAGAGAACAGAAGAGAACAGAAGAGAAGAAGTGGTTATTTTTTTTGTGTAAGGGCGATTGGGTCAGATCTGATCGAAGGGTTTATGGGGAGATGAGGAGATGGAAAGAATTATCCCGGAAATTATTGTATAATATAATACATAGTTTTCGGAATTTCTACGTAATTAAAGTACCTACTCGCTCATTTGTAAAAAACCTACCCTTGTAAGCTGCTCCCTGCTCCCTAAAACCAAAAAAATTGTACCTTACTAGATTAAAAACCGCTATACACATTAAGGTTAGGACATTCCTAAATTGCGAAACGTAAGTCTAAGCTGACTTCTGACTTCTGACTTCTGACTTCTGACTTGCGCGTAGGTCAATGTAGTGTAAAAAAAATCCCAATTAAAGTAGGGTGGGCAAAGTAATATTATCTAGAATACTCATTTGAACCAAACTGTTTTTGCCCACCCTACAAGCCTGTTCCCTTTGCTAGAGTATCTCAATATATCACTTCGGCTTTGTAAGCATCACGCGCCAAAAAACAAAAGCAATTAAAGATGTATAACCTAATACTGTTAGCCACTCCTGCAAAGTGCCGATACCAAATAAAACTGTGTTATCCATAAATACAAAAGTATTGAATATAAAATTTAGTTAACCATTCAGCCGTCAGCTGTCAGCCGTCAGCTGATAATAAACCCAGCGTAGCGTGCTTATCGCACAAACGGAATAATTTAATAGTTCGAGATTAATCATAATTTAAAGTCTGGATAAAAGCCCATCAAAGCATATACTGATAGCTGATAGCTGATAACTGATAGCTTACAAATTTAGCGCAATTCTCTTCCGAAGGGAAATAGAGACAGGGGAATTAATTTAAAATGCTGTTGGGCAAAGGGAATACCAATAATCGTAATGGCTAAAATTAGCCCTGATACCAAATGAGCCACAGCAATCTCCCAGCCAAAAGCGATCAACCAGATAATGTTAAAAATCATATTGAGGAGGCTACCAGCCTCTGAAGTTTCCTCAATTGTTCTGCCAAATGGTGCCAGAGTAGCGATGCCCAACTTTATAGCCTGTATTCCAAAGGGGATGCCAATAATAGTCAGACAAATCCCTAATCCACCGATAATGTAACCGGCACCAACAACTAAACCGCCGAAAATTAACCAGATAATGTTTCCTAAAAGGCTCATGACTCTATTTTATTAATTCCCTTGGTGCTACTTAACTATACCAGTTAATGGGATAAAGGACTTCGTCCTAGGTTTGAGGGAGTAGGGAGTAGGGAGTAGGGAGTAGGGAATAGGGGTAATAAAATTAAATGGTCTAATCCTGAAACATCACAGCAAAAAGCTCAGAGCAAACAGTGATCAGTCAACGTCACAGGGCTTTTGCTGTTGCTCTTCCAAAAACAGCTCTACAGCCCGATTAAACTCTTCCGGCTCTACTAAAAATGGCCAATGATTCCCATAAACTTGACGAATAGTTAGATTTTTGAGATAAGTTTTATAGGGTTTTAGCTGTCCATCGGAGCGATTAAGACCATTTTCTGGTACTATCAATACCGTAGGAATATCAATGATTTCCGTTAGTCCTGCTACGCGCATCACGTCTTCAAAAATCTCATTTCTGGCCTGAACCACAAATTTACTGCCCCAACTGCCATCAGGTTTAGGTTCAATGCTGGCTTGAAAGACGTTTTGCTGAAAGGGACTCCAGCCCCGGTATTGTTTTAATTGTTTAGCTTGTGCTTCCGCTTGCTCATAACTGACAAAGGGTCCCATAGCTTTTACAAAAGGCAAGACACGGAACAGTATGGGAAACAGAACCTTAAACCACATCGGAATTTTCCCGATGAAAAAGGGATCCACCAAAATTAGGCTGCGTAATCGCGATGGATTTTGCTTAGCCCAGATCGGAACTAATTTACCAGTCCAGGAGTGACCGAGGATATGAGCACTAGACCATCCTAGGTGATCCATTAAGGCTTCTAAATCCGCGATGTGATCATCAAAGGTATAGCCAAGATCCGGCTTGCTACTTTCCCCATGACCGCGCAGATCTGGAGCAACGATATGATACTTTGGGGCAAGGTAATCCCCGAGGCTAGACCACACTAGGGCATGGTCTGCTAATCCATGTAAGAGTAACAAGGGAGTTTGGCCTTGGTTCCATTCTAGGTAAGACAGTTGGATCTTTGGTAAGTCTAAGGTTTGACGTATGGGCATGATGGGATGATTGCGATTAAGCCATGGTACAGGCTTTCTTATTAGGTAAGCATTCAGCCGTCAGCTATCAGCGAACAGCGATTAGCGCTACGCGCACGCTACTTGAGCTGCTATCAGGCGCTTTAACTGCACGGGATCGGATGAGTAAAACCAGCAGGGATTTTCAACCAGTCGTACCAGCACCCCCTAGTTTGTTTACTACCTTCCGTTGATTAGCTGACGGCTGACAGCTGATAGCTGAATGCTTACCTTATTAGCTTCTTGTTCCGCTTTTAATTTTCGTAATCTAACTATACCTGGAGGAGGGTTTAGTTCTTGAGCTTTATGTTGCTGATGACTCCATTCCAGCCAGTCATAAATATATTGGCTGACAACTTCTTTGTTATTTAAGTAGTAAAGAATTGTAGCATAAACTTGTTCTAAGGTAATGGTGTAAAAACAGTTAAGAATTTCTTCTGGAGTACGATTACGATAAATGTACTCATACAGCACATTTTCAATGCCCACTCGGGTTCCTTTGATGCGAATATCATCAGGAGCCATAAAATCAAAATAGTCTTCTATTTTCATCAGTTCAATAATTGATAATTGATAATTTAAAAAGGACTGTTGATCCGGATTCCCCTCAAAGTACTGACAGGGTCCGCAATCGATTCAGCGCTGCTGCTAATTCCAAGGGGCGGAATTGAACTAAATCCCCTTCAGGAAAGAACGTTAGTACATCGAATCCTTCTTCTTCAATATCCCTCATCACCAGAGCTAAAATTTCCGATAGGGTCAACCGTTCATCGATATAATGCTCTTTAGCATAAACAAGAGCTTTGGAAATTGCTCTTAACTGACCTACTTCTACAATCTGCTCAACAGCAGATAAATCAATATTTTCTGCACCAAACCCTACTTCATCTACATCTCGGACTTTCAATTTTACGGCTTTGCGTCCACGACTGGGGTCAATCCCATGGGCTAATGGTACTCGTGGGGTAATAGTGCCAAAGTGTTTCCCGCCTTCAGCGCTGCGTTCGGTAAAGTATTTTTCGGCAATTAACTGAGCCTTTTCCGTGACATCCTGGGGTTGGAAGTTGTCCATGGCAATGACCGTATCGGCTACATCAAAGTAATCTCCACTGCCTCCCATGACTAATATAGTAGAGACACCATACTCGGTATAGAGCTGTTGGACTTTATCAATAAATGGTGTAATCGGTTCTTTATCTTTAGCAATCAGCTCCTGCATACGGCGATCGCGAATCATAAAGTTAGTTGCTGCTGTGTCTTCGTCTACCAACAGTAACTCGGTACCGGCCTCCAGTGCTTCCATAATATTTGCGGCCTGGGAGGTGCTACCACTAGCATTGGTGGTGGAAAATTTTTCAGTGGAGCGACCTTGAGGTAATTGATTAATAAATGGGGAAATATCTACACCAGAAATCCCCCGACCATCTTCAGCCCGAATCTTGACGGCGGTGGGATTGGTGACTACTAATTCCCGTCCATCTCCAGGAATATGATTGTAAACTCCTAATTCAATGGCTTTGAGCACTGTGGACTTGCCATGATAGCCACCTCCTACAATCAAGGTGATCCCTTCTGGGATTCCCATACCGGTAATTAATCCTCGATTGGGACAAGTGAATGCGACTTGAAGTGTCTTGGGAGATTGAAATGCGATCGCATCCTCTTGTAATGGTTTGTCATCCACCCCACTGGAGCGTGGCAAAATAGCACCGTTAGGAATAAAGGCAACTAATTCACGGGGTCCGAGCTGTTGACGCAGCCAATCGGCATCTTCCACTGTTTCTACATGATGCTTAATCTCAGCTGGATCGAGGACTTCATACTTGATGGATTGGTCAATAATATCAGGGATATCTTGGCATAGCATTTCTGCGGCCTGACGCCCAGAAATCCGACGACCACGAGCTGGTAATCCTACCACAAACCGGATTTCTACCCCTTGATCACTAACCAAAGCGGAGGTGCGCTCCAGCACGGATTGTCCGACACGGGTAATGGCAATCAAGCCACTATTCCCAGTACCCCGCCGACAGCTCATTTCCCCAGCTACCCAATCAAATGAGCGAGTTAGATAATCTTCTAGGGCAATGGCTCGGCTGTCAGTTCGATAAAGCTCACTGGGGAAACCAGCCACTGACTGGGGTAAGTACACGCGCACTTGGCTAGGAGAGGCAAAGGGGTCTCCCTGAACCCTGTCAATCACTAGAGTGAAATCTGGAAACTGATAGCTGCCCTTGATATCTCTGTAGGATTTGTAGCTGCGGTCATCGAGTTGTAGGAGTAAAGACTCCAATTGATTGCTAGTGGCCATAATTGCAAGCAGAAAATTGCTTGTTAATTGTCAATGGTTACTACCAACTTGTCAATTAACAAGGGATTAATGACTGTTGACTGTTGACTGTTGAGTACCCTGATGACTATTGAGTAATGACTTAAGCTATCAGCTATCAGCTATCAGCTATTAGCTATCAGCTATCAGCTATCAGCTATCAGCTATCAGCTATCAGCTATCAGCTATTAGCTATCAGCTATCAGCTATTAGCTATTAGCTTATGGGCTACGCCCACGCTGTCTTGATTCAGTCGCTACTTGAGGTGCTTTTGAATATAACAGGTAACTATCTGTTTAATGTGACTTCCGTCTGCATACTTGATAACTGACCACTGACCGCTGACCACTGACCGCTGACCGCTGACCGCTGACGTTTACTAACTTGACTGCTCTGAGAGATTTACTAGACTTAATTCTTGCAGTGATTTTTCCAGAGCAGCAGTTTCCCAATAGAGCTTAATTGCTCCATGGAAGTTAGGATTTACTGTAATATCGTCTATAGTATAGACGTTAACAAATCCGAATTGAATTGCTTTTATAACAGCCTTTCTGGGAATCAATTCAACATATTTTTTCAAGTAACCAGCACTTATATTCAGCGATACATCAATGCGATGATAATTACCCACATTCACAAACCCAAACATCTTAATATCAATTTCAGATTGTTCATGGAAAACGGCTTGTTGTAGGGTTAAAGCACCAGCTTCAATCAGTTCTTCCATTTGGCCGGCGTCTGCCAAGTTTTGCCTAAATAATCCCAGCAGCTTCCCTAAAGTAGCCTCATCTTGATCCTTAAGTACGACTTCTAAGTCTATTCCCAGCTTCTCTTCATTTACAGAGTTTTTGATCAATGCGATCGCACCTTCTCTGAATCCCTGATCTTGTGTTGGAGGATTCTGTCTCAACCCCTGATCTTGTGGTGGTGGATTCTGGTTGAACAGTAAGCTGGGTTGCTCACCACTTTGTTGACTGCTATCATATCTATCAATTAAGCCAAACTTAAGTAATAGTTTGTCAATACCTAAAATTTGCTTTTGGGCAGCTTGCCATAGCATTGTTCTGAGGTTAGTCCTAAATTCCCCGATCGGATTTAATAACCACCAAGCTTTACGAGACAGAGACTTTTTGGAAAGATGATTCCCCTTATTCCATTGATTTTTCAGCTCCTGATCGCTAAGGTAACGGGACTGAAACGGTAAGGACGAGTCGGGAATAGAGATTAGTAGTTTTCCGCCCTCATAGGTTAAGCCAGGGGTAAAAATTTTATCTATTTTAATTTCAATCTCATGGAGTTGGAAGATACTGGTGGGTTGACCGAGGATGCTGATTTGAAAATATTGAAGAAATTCTCCTACTGCCTCCATTTGTTGTAAGGCCAACTTTTTTACTGACTTAAAGGGAATATTTTTACCGATTTTTACAGATATATTGTAAACCTGATCCAATGGTATAATGTTGCTAATCGAAATTTTACGACGTTGCAAGCAGTCTATTACTTCCCGGTCATGGTGTTTAAAAATATTGGCAGCATTCTCCTGAAAAAAAAATCGATACTCTTCGTTGTTTGCTGTTATAGTGCGGTTAGGAGTCATATCAAACCCTGGTCCTTAATGACTTGTTAATTGAAAATTTACGATTGAGACTTGTGACTTGAGACTTGTTAATTTAAATTTGACCAACACTGAAGACTAATACGTATTACACCCGACAATATCTTACCTATTACAAGTGATATTATAGTTGATAATTTGATAATTGATAATTTTTGGTTAACGGTTGACAGTTGACGGTAATATACACGTAAGCTATCAGCTATCAGCGTGTCGCGTATCAGCTATCAGCGAACAGCGATTAGCGCTACGTAAGCATTCAGCCGTCAGCTATCAGCGAACAGCGATTAGCGCTACGCCCATGCTACCTGAACAGCTAAAGGTCTGTGGCCACGCTACACCGAACAGTTTATGCCCATAGCTTAGGCTACTAATGGTGCTTTTGAATAAAATAACCTGACGGCTGACGGCTGATAGCTGAATGCTTACGCACTACAGATGGTGCTACTTGAGTGGCCATTGGCCTGTGGCCACGCTACACCGAACAGCTTTTGAATAAAATAAGCTGACGGCTGACGGCTGACGGCTGTTGGCTTAGCCTGCGCGTAGCGCATATGCTTACATATACACTCAACTGTGAACAAAAAAGAGTTGCATCAAGACATGGTGATGGTTAAATGGGTATGGGCTTAAGACTGGACAGTGAGCATCAACTGGCAATTCAAAATCACGCAGAGAGCACCTATCCTGAAGAGTGCTGCGGTTTACTATTGGGTAAGCACCGGGGTGATGTGAAAACGCTGGTTGAGGTATTACCCACACCGAACAACTGGGATGCTGAAGCAGCTGATGCCTATCCTACGGTTGAGGGCAAACATCAGGGAGATTATAGCAGACAGCGCCGATTCAGCATTGCTCCTGAGGTGCTAATGCGGGCACAAAAAGACGCACGCGATCGCAATCTCGATATAATCGGGATCTATCACTCTCATCCGGATCACCCAGCGGTACCTTCAGAATTTGATCGTGCGATCGCTTGGCAGCAATACTCGTATATTATTGTTGCTGTTGAGGAAGGTAAAGCGTGTGACTTCAGAAGTTGGAGCCTGGATGAACACCACCAGTTCCAGCCAGAAGAAACTATCATTATCAAAGGTTAAGTCCTGAGTCTTACCGCTTCAAACCCAACATGCCATGTTAAATCCCAATCTAGATGAAATCCAATTAAGTAAAGACGAATACGAACGTTACTCCCGACACCTGATTTTGCCCGAAGTTGGCTTAGAAGGACAAAAACGTCTCAAAGCTGCCAGTGTCCTATGTATAGGTAGTGGTGGATTAGGTTCACCCCTATTGCTCTATCTTGCTGCTGCTGGAATTGGAAACCTAGGTCTAGTAGATTTCGATGTTGTAGATAGTTCTAATCTCCAACGTCAGGTAATTCACGGGACGTCGTGGGTAGGTAAACCCAAAATTCAGTCGGCCAAAGAGCGGATTCTAGAAATCAACCCTCACTGTCAGGTAGACCTCTACGAAACCCTGCTGAATTCCGAGAATGCCTTGGAAATCATGGCACCCTATGACATTATCGTCGATGGTACAGATAACTTTCCCACCCGTTACCTAGTCAATGATGCCTGTGTACTTCTGAATAAGCCAAACGTCTATGGCTCTATTTTCCGGTTTGAGGGACAGGCGACAGTGTTTAATTACGAAGGTGGTCCCAACTACCGCGACTTGTTCCCTGAGCCCCCACCACCAGGAATGGTACCTTCCTGTGCCGAAGGAGGAGTTTTGGGCATTCTGCCAGGAATTATTGGTGTGATCCAAGCAACGGAAACGGTCAAAATTATTTTAGGCAAGGGGGATACCCTCAGTGGACGTTTGTTGCTGTACAACTCTTTAAATATGACCTTCCGGGAATTGAAACTGCGACCGAATCCAGAACGACCGGTGATTGAGAAGTTGATTGACTATCAACAATTCTGTGGCATTCCCCAAGCTCAAGAAGAGGAAGCCAAACGCCAGATGGATATCAAAGAGATGAATGTCCAGGAGCTCAAGGAACTCATGGAAAGTGGTGCGGATGATTTTGTTTTGATTGATGTCCGCAATCCCCATGAGTATGATATTGCTAAGATTTCTGGCTCAGTGCTAGTGCCATTACCGGATATTGAACAAGGTTCTGGTGTAGCAAAAGTCAAGGAACTGGTTAATGGTCATCGCTTGATTGCCCATTGCAAAAAGGGAGGTCGCTCAGCGAAAGCCTTGGGAATTTTGAAAGAGGCTGGTATTGAAGGGATTAATGTTAAAGGGGGTATTACCGCCTGGAGTCAGGAAATTGATTCATCAGTACCGCAATATTAAATCAAGTATGAAGGATGAAACGGATCTATAGCTTTTCTTGCAGGCGTTGCTGATTATGGGTATGGTTTCGCCCCCCTAACCCCCCAATTCTGGGGGGAAAAAAACTCTAAAAGTCCCCCAAACTTGGGGGATTTAGGGGGCTTCAACAAAACCAGATGATCGCGCATTCATTCCTTAATTCAGCAACGCCTTCTTGCATTTATGAGGTACGCTTCTCAACTTAAAAGTCCCACTTTTTAAGGGAAACGGGGGATCGCTTTGTACCTCATAGCTATAAGACTTGCTATATTGGTTTATTCCTGATGCTTGATTTGATAGTTAAAAGTGATAGTTAAAAGTCATTAATCGTAGGGTGGGCAGTGCCTACCAACGCGCTTTGCAAGCTTCATTATCTGTCTGGTGCACTGCCCACCCTACATGAACTTTCGACTAAACCACAACTGGGTCTAAATGCTCGATGCGAGTACCTAAAACTTTGAGGAATTCTGCTAGCCACTGGGGATGAGCAGGCCAAGCAGGAGCTGTTACTAAATTACCGTCTACTATTGCTTGATCTACTGGGATGTCAGCATAGGTTCCACCAGCACGGGTAACATCGGGACCACAGGCTGGATAAGCGGAACATTTTTTACCCTGGATTACATCTGCTGCTGCCAACAATTGAGCACCATGACAAATTGCTGCGATTGGTTTGTTGGCTTGGGCAAAGTGCTGCACGATTTTGATCACATCTTGATTGAGGCGGATGTATTCTGGTGCTCGCCCCCCTGGAATCACTAGGGCATCATAATCTTCAGGATTGATCCCATCAAAAGTGGCATTGAGAGTGAAGTTGTGACCAGGCTTCTCCGTGTAAGTCTGGTCTCCTTCAAAGTCATGAACCGCTGTGCGAACAATGTCCCCAGCTTTTTTGTCAGGACAGACAGCATCAACGGTATGTCCTACCATCTGCAACCCTTGGAACGGAACCATCACTTCGTAGTCTTCTACAAAGTCACCTACGAGCATTAAGATTTGCTTTCCGGCCATGTTATAACTCCTGTGGTTTGAATCGGAATAGCTCTTGAGCAATCTTAATGTATCAAGGTTCTGACGTTGTTCGCGTAGCGTGGCCGAAAGGCCAAGGTTGTCTGTCAGAATGAAGAATGCAGAATGTAGAATGTAGAATGTAGAATGCAGAATGCAGAATGCAGAATGCAGAATGTAGAATTCTTAATTCTTAATTCTTAATTCTTAATTCTTAATTCTTAATTCTTAATTCTTAATTCTTAATTCTTAATTCTTAATTCTTAATTCTACATTCTTAATTCAAAAATTGGGATTTAGTGCTCCAACCAAACCGCTAAATCTGTTACTGTCTCAAAATCCAACAACGCTTCACTCAATTCCTCCAATCGAGTAATCGATAATCCCTCAATCTGCTGTTGGAGCACAGGGTCAAGTAAACCTAACCTCAGGGTTAGCTGACGCATCACAATTAATACCGCTTCCTCCTGCTTTCCGCGCTGGAGTCCCTGCTGGAGTCCCTTTTGGACTCCCTTTTGGATAATATCTTGATAGGTGACTGATTCTTCCATAACTTCCTCCCTTAACAATCGACGAACTAATTCTTGATCAAACCGCAAACCAGCCAGTACATCCACACAAGCTGCTAGGTTTCCCCGTAATGGTTTTTCTTCAATTTTATCCACATAGGCAACCACTTGCTCTAACAATTGATTAGGGTTATTGCTCCTGGCTAAAGTAGCCAAGGGTAACAGAGCTCGATTGGCTAACAGTGGTAATGGGTCTTGCTCCCACAGACGAATGATTCGATAACGGTGCCAGGTGTTAGTATCCCTAAACTCGTTATTGAATACCATCTGTGATGTCGTAGACTTGAGAAAAATTACCACCTGCTCAATGGGACATCGGTACTTTCGTTGTAATCTGACCCAATAGTCCAACATTCGAAATGGTAGTGGTGGCTCGGATTGAGGTAGGGTTTGAAATTCTAGGTGCAGAATTTGGTTTGTACTTTGGAGTAGACTCAGAGCATCAGCTTGAATGGGTTCAGCACTTAATTCGGTTTTAATTACCTGAATATCGCGAGGTTCTTCACCCAATAGCCAATGAAAAAATTCCGATGGGTATTCTTCTGCTAGGTATTTACAGATATTATCGTAGGCCAAGGCAAATTGTTCACAAATGTTTGACTATTTCAGACAGTGTAGTGAATCCCAGTTAAAAAATTGATCGCACCTGGATCTTGTTTATGGAGTCAAGCTATGATACCCCAGCACTAATGATTTAGATAAGATCTAAAAAAGACCTGATTATTTCAGGTCTTTTCAAAATCATATTTCCACCAAAAATCCTGGTGAACACTGACAGTTAAATCTCAGCACTGATCTAACCAAACCGCTAAATCCGTTGCTGTCTCAAAATCCAACAACGCTTCACTCAATTCCTCCAATCGAGTAATCGATAATCCCTCAATCCGCTGTTGGAGCACAGGGTCAATTAAACCTAACCTCAGGGTTAGCAAACGCATCACAATTAATACTGCTTCCTCCTGCTTTCCGCGCTGGATTCCCTTTTGGACTCCCTTTTGGATAATATCTTGATAGGTGACTGATTCTTCCATAACTTCCTCCCTTAACAATCGACGAACTAAATCTTGATCAAACCGTAAACCAGCCAACACATCCACACAGGCGGCTAGGTTTCCCCGTAATGGTTTTTCTTCAATTTTATCCACTTGAGCAACCACTTGCTCTAACAATCGATTCGGGCTATTACTCCTGGCTAAAGTGGCCAAGGGTAACAAAGCCCGATTGGCTAACAGTGGTTGAGGGTCTTGCTCCCACAAGCGAATTACTCGATAACGGTGCCAGGTGTTAGTATCCCTAAACTCATTAGTAAATACCAGATCTGAGGTCGTAGACTTTAGAAAAATCACTACCTGTTCAATCCGACATCGGTACTTACGTTGTAATCTGACCCAATAGTCCAACATCCGAAATGCTAATGGTGGCTCGGATTGGGGTAGGGTTTGAAATTCTAGATGCAGAATTTGGTTAGTACTTTGGAGTAAACTCAGAGCATCAGCTTGAATGGGTTCAGCACTTAATTCGGTTTTAAGTACCTGAATATCGCGAGGTTCTTCACCCAATAGCCAGTAAAAAAACTCCGATGGGTATTCTTCTGCTAGGTATTTACAGATATTATCGTAAGCCAAGGCAAATTGTTCAAACTTAACACTATCTCAGACAGTTTAGTGAATCCCAGTTAAAAAATTGATCGCACCTGGATCTTGTTTATGGAGTCAAGTTATGATATTAGCTGTGATTTTAGTTAGAGTTATCTTGGAGCCAGTTGAGTAAGTCTTCACTGGTTTTAAAATCCCAGATGGCTTCTGATAAACGCTCTAGCTCTTGATTCGTCAAGGCTTCGATTAATGCGATATCATCACTGGTTAGTTTGCCAAAACGGCGCTCAAGCTGTCGCAATATTACCCTTCTTTCCCCTTCTTCTCGTCCCTGTATTATTCCCTGTTCTATTCCTTCCCGTTGAGCTAGACTCAATGCACCGCGCGTGTCCTCCAACACCATCTCCTGCTTGCGGAGTTTTTCCAATTCTGACACACTCAACCCCGCTTGATTCGCTATAGTTAACGCTTTTTCTAGCTGTGGTATTTCCCTGAGATTGTCAGGAATAATTTCTAAACTGGGCGCTTCTTTGATAAAATATATCCACTTATCTATCACACTTTCTAACTCTTCCAGCTGCTTAGTAAATTTGGGGAGTTCCACAAACACCAGCTTTAATTCATTCTCCTGATAAGGCAAGTGGTCTTCTTCTTCTTGAAAGTAAAAACAGCTAATTACTTTCTCTGTTGAGGGGAATAACTGAAAATCCGTGATGGTTAAAGCAATGACTGGATTTAGATGGAAATATCCCTGTCCCGATTTTAGTTGATTCCCATAGGTTTTGCACAAGTTATATACCACTCGCTTCTCGAAAGCCTCCACATTCCAGATTTGCATTTCAATCAGCACAGTTGTTTGATCCTCTAATACTGCCTTAATGTCTAGATAAGTGTCTTTTAACTCCACTACATCCCCGGCACTATAGGGGTCAAGGATTTCTAAATCCTCGATTACCGACTCCCCGGAGTAGATCATGGCATTGAGGAAGGAAATCAGAATATCCTTACTTTGATCTGAGCCAAAGATTTTCTTGAAAGCAAAGTCAGTTTTGGGACTAATGAATCTCATGGTTTTACCAGTTTACGAGGTAGAGTGGTTAATCAATGTCTTTCCTAGGGAATCTCACGGACATCGTTTCATTCATCATCCTAGCAAAATCCGTTGATATTCTAGTGTATAACCGGTGAGCATTTATCTAAGCTTAAAGCGATGCAGTTGGCCAAAGGGGGTTTCCCCCACTCGCTATTGCATCAAGACAAGGAATCAACGGAAGGAATCAACGGGAGTGAAGCAGGATGGTTGTTAAAAATAGTAGTAAAAATACTAGCAATAATACTAATACTAATCAATCCAGTAATAATCAATGGGATGATGTTCGTGCAGCGTTGAAACAATTCTGGGGTTACGAGGATTTTCGACCCCCCCAAGGTGAAATTATTCGGATGATTTTAGAACAACGGGATGCTTTAATTATTTTGCCTACTGGTGGTGGTAAGTCGATTTGTTTTCAACTACCAGCGTTACTACAAACTGGATTAACATTAGTGATTTCTCCACTGGTAGCATTGATGGAAAATCAGGTGCAGGAATTGCGCGATCGCAAATTACCTGCTGCTCTGTTACATAGTGAATTACCTCGCTACCAACGGCAACAAACCCTTCAAGCTCTAGAAAAGCAGCAACTGCGATTGCTCTACTTATCCCCAGAAACCCTACTCAGTGCAGCAGTGTGGAAACGGTTGTGTCAGCCACAGCTTCAGATTAATGGATTGATTTTAGATGAAGCCCATTGTTTGGTTCAATGGGGTGATACCTTTAGACCTGCTTATCGCCGTTTGGGAGCAGTAAGACCAGCACTTCTCAAGTGTAAGCCCAAGGGAACAAAAATTGCGATCGCATCCTTTACTGCTACCGCTGACCCCAAGGCTCAACAAACCATCCGCAAAGTCTTGCAACTGCAACAACCCCAAACATTTTTAATTAGCCCCTATCGAGACAATCTTAACCTCCAGGTGCAAACCGTCTGGACTCCCAAAGGACGTCGCCAACGAGTATTGAACTATATTAAAGCCAGACCTAAACAAGCTGGTTTAGTCTATGTGCGTTCCCGAAAAGATAGTGAAGTGTTAGCGCAATGGTTTACTTCCTTGGGATATTCCACCGCAGCTTACCACGCTGGCTTGGGTGCTCAGGAGCGTCGGAAAATTGAAGCCAGCTGGATTAGTGGTCAGACCCAATTTGTGGTGTGTACCTGTGCCTTTGGCATGGGGATTAATAAGCCAGATGTACGCTGGGTGGTGCATTTCCAAGCACCTTTACTCTTATCGGAATATATTCAGGAAGTAGGTCGTGGCGGCAGGGATGGTAAACCAGCGGATGCTTTGACCTTAGTCAGTGAACCAACGGGATGGTTCAATCCAGAGGATAAGCAACGACAAGAATTTTTTTCCCATCAAATGCGATCGCAATACCAACAGGCTCAACAGTTAGCAAAGCAATTACCAGCCCAGGGAGAAGTAGCCAAAGTAGCCAAAGAGTTTCCCAATGGTGCCATAGCCTTAGCACTCCTCGATAGTGCTGGTCAACTAGAATGGATTGATCCATTCCATTACCGGCAACACCGGTCTCAAAAATCTTCCTCCCTAGCACAGGTTAGTAATATCCAACAGCAAGCCCAGTCTCAGATGAATCAATACCTGAAAACTCGCCAGTGTCGTTGGCAATTTTTACTAAAGGCATTTGGTTTTACTCAGGAAGCAGTTGGCTTTAGATGCGATCGCTGTGATAATTGCTCATAGCATTTATCACAGGGAGTAGGGAGCGGTGCGACCCAAGGGCGATTTACTCGCCCTAGGAGGCGCGCACCGTAGGGAGTAGGGAGAGCTGCGACCGGTGGAATAGGCATCTTGCCTGTCCCTTGATCTCTTGGGTCGGGCAGGATGCCCACTCTACTCCTATTCATTCAAAGACTGACACAGCTTATTCAATTTTTATTGTTGAGATTCCTGTAATTCTTTTAAATAATTATTTAGTTTCAACAGACTATATATTCCTAATGCTGTACCAATTGGTAAACTCAACAGATTCACACATGCCGCAATCCAGTTAGCAGTATTTGGCTTGGCTCGCTGATAGAAGAATCCTGCCATTATATTAACAATTCCAAACCCAAGTAGAAATATATGCATGGCGATAGTGAAGAAAATTATCCAAGTATCACATGCATCTCCTCGGAAAGGTTCATTAATACATAATGAAGGACGCATCTGGATTATATATCTCGAAAAATCGAAATATATACGAAATACGAACAATCCAAAGAAGAAATAAATGCCGCCCCAAATATAGCGATGCAGCGCGGTCTTGGGGAGGCAGTGCGGTCTTGGGGAGGCAGCGCGGTCTTGGGGGTTTCCCCCATGAGCGACTGCCGTGGTTCCCCCCATGAGCAACTGCCGTGGTTTCCCCCATGAGCGACTGCATCAAGACAGTGAAAGATACTGAGCCACTTGAAACGTTTCATAGAGTGCTCTCCATTTCTGGTTTAACTCCCACTACTCAAATCTAGCTTGGTGATTGACTGACAAAACTCCTAAAACTATTGATTTTACTTAGGGAGCGGTGCAGCGGTAGAGAAACCCAACAAAACCGCCAGGATTGGGTTTCACTATGTTTCACCCAAGTAACCAAGCAAGATTTGTCAGTCAAGCAGGCGCTTCTTGAGATACCACTAGATTTTTCCACTAGATTTTTGGCACCTAGCTATGAAGGTTATTATTCTAGTCTACCTTAAACGTAATATCAAAGGTATGCGATCGCTCAGGCTAAGACTTATTTTTTACAATTTACAAGACGATCAAGGGATGACCGGACAGGGGATGTTAACTTAGCACGACCAAGTCTGGGCAGATCAGAAACACTAAAGAGGTGATGGTCAGATCATCTACAGAAGAGAGGTGGGTGCATCTCATATTTGAAAATTTTGCGTAGGGTGTGTTAGGGGAGCCTTCATTTTTCGCCTCGTAGTCAGGGTTTGGATAGCCCGCCCCGTAACGCACCACCGTGTCAAACAGCAAAAATGAGATGCACCCAGAGAGGTTGACCAGGTTGTGGTTCACTAGTGAAGTCCATGTAAGCACGAAACAGCTGGGTTAATCATGGCGCAACTCCACTCTAATGATCAAAACTTTAATTCAAAAAGAGACAATCTTGTTGTCGTTGGCTTAAACCGCTGGCAATGGCTTGCAAGTGTTTTTGAGAGTAGTTTATTCTCTCAAAGGTTGTGATCGGTCGTCTAGAGGTGTAGGCGAAAGTAATTGAGTATCGGTCTGATGCAGTAGGTGGTTTCAGACGGTGGAAAATGTTGCGTGTGTCAGTAAAAATTACTGTGCCGTAGGCTCCTGTGCAAGGGTTACTGGTAAATTTAGACGCAACCCTTGCCATGTATTTATCTGAGACTAAACCAGAATAGTAATAATTGTAGTTCAGGGCTTCAGCTAATGATGAGGTTAAATTTCTGGGAATATATTCAAAAGGGCCACCATCTAACCCCACATCATTCAAGTAGATAATGATTTTAACCATGCGATAGTCTTCTGGATCTACGTGCCATTGCCTGACATTTACTGGTTTACTATCGGCAATATTCCTTTGAAAGATTAGACCAGCTAATAACACTGGAAGACCAAGGTAATTTTCTACAATATCAAGCAATCGTTCGTTAAGTCCCCACTTCAAAATTTGTGGGTAATTAATTAGCTCGTTGCGATAGGTTATAGAAGACTCAATTTTCGGTATCGGCAATGCCCGTAATTTGCTTAAAATATCCTCCGCACTATCTCTCAGTTTATTAGAGGAAATTGCTAACTCTTCTAAAGAAGTAATAAACGTTCCTTCTCTCTTTAGAGAATTCAACAATGGTAAATCTACTGGTGCTAGGGTAGGTAGGGAATTAGAATGGTTTTCTAGTCTGATTAGATAGTTGCCATAGGATAACTTATGGAGTATCGGTATTCGGAAAAACTCTCTTTTCATTTTTGACGGTATACGTTTGGTCTTCATGGCAAAATAATTAGAGCTAAAAATCATGAAATTCCTAAGGTATTTATTTGAACACTCCTATTATTACTAGCATGCCAGCCTCAAATGTATACGTTTATATACAATAGCTTTAATAAATAAATATTTTTAATTCATTTTTATTTATGTCAAATTTTATATAGCAATGGAAAATTATGCGTATTTAAATTGGAGATTATTCAGTTAAAAAAAAACGTCACCCCCTCAGCAAACAGTCTATAAAAAACCTTCTATCCGCTCCCAAACTTTCTCCAACAAATCAGGACAATCCGCATCAAACCATTCAATCTCAGGATAAGCCTTAAACCAAGTGCGTTGACGTTTAGCAAATTGGCGAGTGTGGACAACAGTTAAATCTCTGGCCTGATCAAGGGATAAGTTACCAGCAAGATAATCTTTAATTTCCCGATATCCCAACGTATCCAGTAACGGTAAATTCCAACCATACTTCTGAGCAATAGTTTCCACCTCAGCCACAAATCCTGCTGCTAACATTTGGTCAGTACGCTGAGCAATCCGCTGGGTAATAGTTTCAGAATCCTGACATTCCAAGCCAATCTGGAGAATTGGATAATTAGGAGGATTCTCTCCCTGCTGCTGTGATATCGGAATTCCAGTTACATAAAATACTTCCAATGCTCGCAATGTCCGCACTTGGTCATTGGGATGAATCTTCTGAGCAGCAACAGGGTCAATCTGTTGCAGGAAATTATAGAGCTGAGCTTGACCAAGAGCAGCTAGTTGCGATCGCAAATCTTCCTGAGGCGCAACCCGAGGAATTTTTAACCCCCGCACTACGGATTTGATATATAAACCAGTACCACCAACCAGGAAAAGAGGTTTATTGTTTAAGTCTGCCTGATCTACCCGGTCTTCCCTGTGTTTGCTAGCTATAATTTCCA
>NZ_JAAHIE010000509.1:0-5069 GCF_010671945.1 Moorena sp. SIO4E2 | reverse complement strand
TTTGCTAAGACGGTTGACAACGATGGCAAGGTCAACTTTGAAGTAAGAATGAAGAATTAAGAATTTAGAATGAAGAATGAAGAATTAAGAATTAAGAATGTAGAATTAAGAATGTAGAATTAAGAATTTAGAATTTAGAATCTGGGGGGGTGAGATGCAAGCAAGCTTAAATCGTTACTGGGTAGTAATTTTAGCCCATAAGTGATCAAAAGATACATGCTGTTTTGGGCTGACATTTGACATAGTGATAAGGCTCCCTCGCTTCCACACAATCAAAGTCGGGTTAGTTTCCGAGTGTATCTTACCTGAGCTCATTGGCGTCAAAGCCTTATATACTACTAAGCTTTTTAGGGCTCATGTCACCCCCCGAGATGTATAATTCTAAATTCTGCATTCTAAATTCTGCATTCTAAATTCTACATTCTAAATTCTGCATTCTAAATTCTGCATTCTACATTCTACATTCTACATTCTACATTCTAAAATAACGTAGTCGGAGCATAGGGGATAATATCAGGATCGAATCCCCCCACTTGATTAGTGCGGATAACCCAAAGTTTAGCGCCATGGTTTAACAAAAGACTAGCGATTTCGTCATGACCACGTCGTGGTAGTATAGTGCGCCAGCTAGCAAGTCCTCTTAAAATCGAAGTAATTGGACTTTCACTGGTAGCAACTCCCACCAAGGTTTCAGCATTTTCCCTCCAGTCACTACGAACAATTCCTAGGGGAGTCAGCTGTTGTTCTAGTGCTTGTCCCAACTCGGATAATTGTTGAAATCGCTGAGTTTGGGGATGATCTGGATGACTGTTCAACCACTCTTGAATTTCAGGATTGTCATTCACTTCATCTTCTATCTGTTGGATGGCTACATAAAGCGCTTGATTGGAGTCTTGCACACAGGACTCTGCTGGTGAAGCCAATGCTGCACCGTCACCATCCCCCGTGCGGTAGCGAGCCATCATGACTTGTAACTGATGCTTCAATTCATCCAAAGGTGATAGTTTAATATCACCAAACTCGTAGTCTTGGGTGACAGCATCCAATTTAACAATCACATCAGAAACAGGTCGATTGCCTAACCAACCCCGCTGCAAATTTCCCATATAGTTCGGCCATTTGATTGACCCTGCAATAATGCCATCGGGGTTACTAGCATAAACTTGCTGGTACTCTATATCAAAGCGTAATTCATCGCTTAATGGGTCACGCACTACATGAGCAATACCATAGGCAAAGTGACCGCTTACCATATTAAAAAGGACACGTTCATCTTTTTTATTACCACCAATTCCCCCATAAAGATGGATGACAATTCCCCGGTCTCCCTCCTGCCAAGGGGATATCGCAGCGTCTGGTTGTTCAGCTAAAGGATCCAGCAGAACTGTCTTGGCAGTACCTTTTTGCTGTTCGGTATTTTCCCAATTTTTTTCCTTAATGTAAGTTACCCCTTCCTCAACTCCCAAAATTACTTGATCTGGCTCTAGCATCATCAAAGCCCTAGGTTCAATCCCTTGGGTAACAAAAATGCCGTCAGGATCCTGAGCACCATAAATATACCAACCAGCGCTATTTAGAGGAGAGTCTTCAATCTGGGAATTGGTAGATCTAGGGATGTCATACCGGTCAGCCACCACTTGAGGAATACGAATAATTTCTTGAGGTCCATCAAATTGTTTTGAGTCTTTATTAAAGTGAGATACTTGAAAGCGATCGCTTTCAAGTGTCTCCCGCTTAATAATGGTAACCAAGCCATAGAAGCGACCGGTAATTTGCACTGGGTCTTCGGCAATAGTCAAAGATGTCGTTGTTTCTGACTCAGTCACAACTGGATTGTTTACCATGACAATCACATTATCGTCAGGTCTGGCTGCAGCCAAAGATTCCAGGGGACCTACCCGATTCAGATGATTTAATCGAACCGGATGCATAGCGCCCCCTGTCATGCTATCTTCAGTGGTTTGATTAAAATTAATATCTATGGTAACTCGCTTCACATAGTCTTGGATCCCTGGAGCATCCTTACTCCATCCTAAGGTCACAATCTCTCCTACCAGATGCTGATACTCCGGAGCAGCATGGTAGACTTCAAACAGTACGGAATCATCAGTTGTTCGTTCATCCTTTTGCAGCTCGATCAGTCGTCCTATCCACTCACTAACGGGTTGATAAAGACTTGATGATAGGGTCTGATTGATGGGATAATAGCTAGGTTGATTAATCTGATCGTTACGACAAAGTTCGTAGTTAGATGGTTTCGGTTCGGTCATTTTTTTCTGGGCTTGAGAGTAGATAAAAAATACCACCCCGATTACTAAAATTAGGATAACCAGGACGATTACCAAAGGGTTTTGGAGATTTACCATTATTACTATGGTTTTTTTAAGGGAACAGGGAACAGGGAATCGGGAATCGGGAATCGGGAATCGGGAGTCGGGAATCGGGGTAATAAAATTGACTGTACCTGATAATTATGACAACCGCTTTAATAGTATAGTCCTTGCAATTACCTATCTCCAAACTTCTCATAATTTCCTATCTTTCCCACACTCCCCACACTCCCCACACTCCCCTTTCTCCCCACACTTCCCACACTTCCCACACTTCCCACACTCCCCTCTTGCCTCTTGCCTCTTGCCTCTTGCCTCTTGCCTTTAATCCCCTACTCCCTACTCCCTTTAATCTGACGCAGCCACATCCATCCTAGAACGGCTATTACCAGAGACACCCAACCGGTCAAGGGCTTTAGCAACAAAAATCCTCCAATTCCTAACATTGCTCCAAACATTAGCAATATCGATGCCAGCACCCGTTTTAGATCGTGTTCCAAATCCTGGATTGGGGCTAAACCGGTGCGAAGCTGCTGACGTTTCCAGCCAGGCCCTGCTGGACGCACCCGTCGATAAAATTCATCTAAGGTGGTATCAGATTCTGGTGGAGTGAGCAACATTACCACTACCCACAACACACCAGTAATTCCAGCTGTTACTAGCAGACGCCAACCAAAGTCAGGAATCTGAATAACTGGCACGACACTAGTACCAAACCCGACTACAAAACCAGCAACCATGGCGGTTAGTTCAGCAGCAGCATTAATCCGCCACCAGAACCAACGTAACATTAACACTAATCCCGGTCCAGTACCAATGGCAATTACTAATCGGAACACGGTGGCAACGTCTGTGGCAAAGAAGGCGGCAATTGCTCCTAAAACTGTGACCAGCACTGATGCGATCCGCCCCACTAAGACTAGTTCCGATTCTGTGGCTTGGGGATGAAAAAAGCGCAAATAGAGGTCATTAGTGAGATAGGAGGCTCCCCAGTTAATGGAGGTAGACACAGTACTCATAAATGCGGCAATCAGGGAGGTTACCACTATCCCGAGCATGGCTGGTGGCAGAAAATCTAGCATCAGTTTGGGATAGCCCAATTCCCGGTCTGCCAAATCTGGATAGATTACCATTGCGGCTAGGGCAACTAGGATCCAGGGCCAGGTCCGGATTACATAGTGAAAGATATTGAATAGCCAAGCCGCTTTCTCGGCATCTGCTTCATTTTTGGATGCGGCCAGGCGCTGGACAAATTCACCACCGCCATCACTGCGACGCCATGCCCACCATTGCAGGAAGATATAGGCAGAGAATGTGCTAGCACTGATGCCAGCGGTTTCACTCCAACTAATCCCTCCGGAACCGACAGTGAGGGGAAAAAAGGCTAGTACATCCTGTTGGGTGACTTCCTGCACTTTTGGGACTAGTTGATGAATACCACCGACATGGTTAATGGCAACTACAGCAACTATCATTGCTCCGAGTAGGGCAAAAAAGAATTGGAAGAAATCCGTAGCTACTACGCCCCACAGTCCAGCAAAGCCAGCGTAAACTAAGACTAGAACACTTACTCCCAATACACTCCAGAGTTTTACACTACTGGCTTCGGGCGCAATACCAAGGCTTTGCCAAATTTCTAGAGCACCTACGACTTTGACCATGGCTAGCATGGCATAGCCAATGGCAATACAGTTGATTGGTACCGCAAACAGAAAGGCTTTGGTTCCCCGTAATAGGGCAGCTATCGAGCCACCATAACGGATTTCCGTGAGTTCGGCATCCGTAACAATTTCTGACCGTCGCCACATCCGGGCAAAGATGTAAATCATGATTAGATGGGATATGCCAAAACTCCACCATTCCCAGTTGCCCGCAATGCCTCGATTGCCAACTACCCCGGCAATGTAGAGGGGGGTATCTATGGAAAAAGTAGTGGCAGCCATACTGGTACCGGCTAACCACCACGGGAGCGATCGCCCCGAAACAAAGAAATCCACAAGACTGCCGGAAGCCTTGCGCGAGAGGTATAGTCCTAATCCGAGGGACAAGACTAAGTAGACTAGGACAATCAGCCAATCAACGAGTTGCATAAATTCCGGTTGCTGGTCACGGATTGAGATATCATATCAGATTCGGACGGGATCCCCCTCCCGTCCCCCTTAATAAGGGGGAAGCCAGTGCGTAGGGTGCGTTAGGGGCGGGCTTGCCCTCATGTTCAACCTCTTCGAGCCTGGTTGGAACCGCCCGCCCCGTAACGCACCACGGGATCAAACTACGGTATGGTTGATATCTACATCGATCTGGCTGCGGAAGAAGCGATCGCTGCTGAGAAAGGGTGTAGGGTGCGTTAGGGACGGGCTCGCACTGATTTTCCGCCTCGTAGTGTTGGGATAGCCCGTCCCGTAACGCACCGCCAGTGTTGGGACGGGCTCGCACTGATTTTCCGCCTCGTAGTGTTGGGATAGCCCTTCCCGTAACGCACCGCCAGTGTTGGGACCGCCCTTCCGAAAATTGCCACAGGCTGGAAGCCTGTTCCACGCAAACATGCCCGTTTCACCCACCGGGTCAAACAGCATGGATGGAGATGCACCCCAATAGGCAATAGGGGCAACAGCTCCAGAGTTTTTTAGTAAAATAAAACAGATGCACCCAATCCGGAAATAGGGAGATATTTGATATGGTTTTCCCCTTGCCAGATAAATACATTGACCTGCTCACGGATTTCGGCTTTAAGCGCGT
>NZ_JAAHIE010000508.1:0-5090 GCF_010671945.1 Moorena sp. SIO4E2 | reverse complement strand
ACCGCTGACCGCTGACCGCTGACCGCTGACCGCTGACCGCTGACCGCTGACCGCTGACCGCTGACCGCTGACCGCTGACCGCTGACCGCTGACCGCTGACCGCTGACCGCTGACCGCTGACCGCTGAATGCTCACGCTAATATGCATTTATAGCAGTGATCAATTCGGTATTGATAACTGCTATAAATAAAATGGTTAATCCTTTTTAAACATTGGGTATGTCAGCCACCTCAAGCCCTTTACCAGAAGCTCTTGCTCGGATTGTAGAACGCTTTCAGCGCCGCAAAGACCCCAAGCAACGGTATCAGCAGTTGCTGTGGTACGCCAAGAAGCTTCAGGCCATGCCAGAAACCGATAAAGTGCCAGAAAACAAGGTTCCTGGCTGCGTGTCCCAGGTTTATATCACTGCTAACTTGGATGATGGCAAAGTCTTGTATCAGGGAGACTCAGATGCCCAATTGGTTAAAGGGTTAGTAGCGTTGTTGATTGAAGGCTTGAATGGACTGACGCCAACAGAGATTGTCAACCTATCTCCTGACTTTATTCAAGACATAGGATTGAATGCTAGTTTAACCCCTTCTCGCGCTAATGGATTTTACAACATTTTCCAGACCATGAAGAAAAAAGCCCTGGGATATCAGTTGGGAATGTCTTCGAGAGAATTAAATTGAGGGATTTTCCCTTCTATTTTCCCCACACCCGGTCACCCACCCCGGACCGAGGATTAACTGACAAGACCCTTGAAATGCTGATTGTCCCGTAGGTTGGATTACGCGATCGCTAACCCAACGAACACCTCACGCTTGGTTGGGTTTCGTTGCCTCAACCCAACCTACGCCATGATCTAAAGTCAGTCAACCAGCTCTGTTCCCGATTCCCGATTCCCGATTCCCGTTCCCCTCCTGGGAGGGGAACGGGGTGGGTTCCGATTCCCGATTCCCGATTCCCTATATTTGAGTAAATCCAGACTAAATTAAGCCTGAAACCCTTGTATAAACTGGGTTTCAGGTGTTTTTCTATGACAAAGCTACTTGAGTTCCAGCCTAGCATGGGCAATTTGCCCTTGACTTATCCATTGGAGTTTCAGTACAATAAAGTAGAACATTTGTACTACTATAGTCTTTCCTCTTAACCATTGCACCCACACCCCTAGAGCCATCACATCCCTCCTACAACGAACGATTCTAGAGCAGCGATTGGCCGTAGGCCACGCTTTGCGAACGCGTATCGCTGTGGGTAGTGTCGGGTACTGGCCATTAGCCACTGGCTGATAAAGAAACCTCTTGTTTGGGAATTATCTCAGATAAGAGCACTGTTTTAAGAGCACTGTTCTAGTAGGGAGTAGTTAGTGGATGAATATTGCTAACCAGCCACCAGCTACTATAGCGTTTTCCATATTAATGAAATACACACACCTATTTTTTCCCGATTCCCGATTCCCTACTCCCGATTCCCGATTCCCGATTCCCGATTCCCGATTCCCGATTCCCAGCGCTATAGCAATTTTAAAGTAATCATTTTCAATTAAAAAAATCTAAATCTCGTCAAAGGAACACACTATATGGTTGCCACAAAAGACAGCAAAGACCAGATTTTCCAAGCCTTTGAGCAAATCCTAAAACAGCGGCAAAATATTGACTCAAAAATTGCGACCAAAGAAGAAGAAGCAGAAAAAGCTAAAAATCAACAAGTCCTGGAAACTGCATCAAATTATACCGTTGATAATATTGTCAAAGGAATGGCTGATTTACAGCTGGAGTTTGGCACCATTGTTAATGAATTGTCAGAAAAATTATCCTCAGAAGCATCTAAACTTGATGAGCTAAAGCTGGCGATTAAAGTAGAAACTGAACACTTGCAATACCTTCAGCAAATTCGAGTTGTAGCTGATGCCTTACATTTGCTCAATCAAGAGCACCAGGAAAAGCTAAAATCCCTAGAGCAAAAAGCAGATCAACAGCGAGAAGAGATCGAAAAAGACCAAGAGCAAAAACGTAAGCTTTGGCAAAAAGACCAGGAATACTTTGAAATAGCACGTCAAGAACAAAACGAATTATTGGCTCGGGAACGACAACGCCAAGAAGCTGACTATCAATACGAATTAGAACGTCAGCGTAAAATTGAGACGGATCAGTATGAAGAACTGAGCCGTAACCAGGAGCGAGAATTACAAGAGTCCAATCAAGAAAAAGAAAAGCAATGGTCTGAGCGAGAACAGAAGCTACAAGAATCTCAAGACCTGTTTGAAGAGTATCAACAGAAAGTGGAAGCTTTCCCCGCTGAGCTAGATGAAATCGTTAAAAAAGTAAAAGATAAAGCAATTAAAAAAGTCCAAAACGACGCTAAAGTACAGGCTGATTTACTCACCAAAGGCTGGGAAGTTACTCAACAGGGTTATGACGTTAAAATTCAGTCCTTGGAGCAACACATAGAAAAACAAAATAAACAAATTGAAAATCTATATGGTCAGCTACAAGAGACCCTGAAACAGTCCCAAGCCCTGACTTTGAAAGCTTTTGATGGGTCTTCAAGAAGCAAGGATCAAAATTAGTGACTATTTATAGCAATTATTAGACTCATGAGGTACATTCAATTTTATTCCCCCCTTATTAAGGGGGGCAAGGGGGGATCCCTACTCCCTGCTCCCTGCTCCCTGCTCCCTAAAACCCAAAACTTTGTACCTCACCCAAATAATAATTGCTATATAGCAGTTAAGAAATTGTCAAACAGAAGATAACGTTGAAAGTATGACACGCAAACCTAACAGCAAGAACACCAAAGCAGAAATTTTAGAAGCTTACAAGGAATTACTAGCAGAACGAAATGCTTTGGAAAAAGAAATGAAGCAGATGAACAAAACGGAAACTCCTCAAGTATCCACGGTGGAAAAAAAGCAAACTAATGGATCCGTACCAGCAAAAGTCATGAAAGACAAAATGATGTATACCCTAGACAGCCTGGTTAAGCTGCAATTAGGGTTTGGTAGTAGTGTCAGTGAGTTGTCGGAAAAACTAACATCAGAAGCCGCTAAACTAGAAGAATTACGAACAGCGGTTACTGAGGAAACTCAACAACTCGCTGAACTCCACAATTTATCAGAAATTCAAGACGATACCTTAGATACGTTAATTGAAAACTATCAGAATAGCTCTAAAGCTTTCGATGAAGAAATTTACCAAAAACGGGAAGAGTTAGAGCTGGAAATAAATCAGTTAAAACAATCCTGGGACAAAGAACAAGAGGAACAGCAACGAGCTATTAAAGAACGGAATGAAGAACAAAATAAAACCCGTAAGCGAGATGCTCAAGAGTATGATTATAATTTAGCCCTACAACGCAGCTTAGATAAAGAAACCTACAACCATAACCAAGAACGTTTATACAAAGAATTGGAGGAAACGAGGCAACAACAAGAGAAACAGTGGGCAGAGCGGGAAAATGCGATCGCAGAGCGAGAGAAGCAGTTTGAAGAATTAAAAACTAAGGTAGAAGCCTTCGACCAGGAAAAATCAGTGGCTATCAAAAAAGCCCAAGAAGAAGGCAAAGCGATTGCTAGCCACCAGGTCAAAATTCAAGCCGACTTACAGAATAAGGAATTAGAAGGAAATAATCGTGTCTATCAGCTAAGAATTGAATCCCTGGAACAGACAATAAAGGAATCATCAGCACGGATACACAGTCTTTCCCAGCAACTCGATACTGCCCTCAAACAAGTTCAGGATTTAGCGGTCAAGGCAATTGAGGGTGCTTCTAATATCAACTCTTATCAAGCCCTTAAAGAAATTGCCTTAGAGCAAGCCAAAAATCCAACTAAGGGTAAATAAGCCCAAAAAGGGAAATATTTTGGTGGTTTTGAAGGTTGACGACATGGTGTTGTCAACCTTCAACTATTAATAGTTGCGTAGGGTGCGTTAGGGACGGGCCGGGTCTGAGCGCCTCTAACGCGCCTTGTTAGGTTGCTGCCCGTAACGCACCACCTCATATTCATTCTGCCCCTCAGCAATGCCGGTAAAATAGTCCGGAGTTGTATCATCAGTAATATTGGGTCAAAGCGCTAATCAACCGATGGAAACAATTTCGGTAGGTGGCGACTCGTGATCACAAGCTTGCTGACCAATCTTGAGCTATGGAGCGCGATCGCTTCCATTTTTTTTTTGGTTGTGAGGTCAGCAAACACATCCTAAGTTGTCAATTTCGGTATCAGTGTTCTAGAAAATGGTTATGAACGTAATCAAAAAAATTCGGGTGTTACTGATTGAGAGGGGTGATTTAGCGCAGTTGGGTCTCAGAAAAGTCTTGGAGCAGTACAAGGAAGTCAGTTTAGTGTCTCAAGTTTCTAGCTTGCGTCATGTGGCCGCCCTTTTAAAAAAATCTAACCCGGACGTAGTAGTCATTAATTTAGAGCCTTCAACCAATACTGATGCGTTATTGCGCTTAGTCAGAAATTGGAAAGTGGCATTTTTTCCTAACATATTGCTGCTATCTTGGGACACATCAGAAGAATTTGTGATCAGCGCTTTTGGGGCTGGGGTAGATTCCTATTATCTAAAACGGATCAATTTTCCGAAAACTAATGTAGATACCAGTACTTTCTTAGATGCTTTAAAAGCTACCTATGAAGGGCAACACTGGATTGATCCAGAAATAGCTGGTTATCTCCTAAAAAACAGTATCAAGTCACCGGGTAATAATTTTTCTGGGATTACTTTAATCAATTCCTGTGAGCCTGACTATTATCAGATTCTTAGGGAAAATCCACTGACTGAACGGGAGCTAACTGTCTTGGAATTGATCGTAGCCGGTTATACAAATGACGAAATTGCCGAGCGATTATTACTAGGTCTTGGCACAGTTAAAACTCACATTCGGTCTGTGCTGTGGAAACTGTGCTGTGACGATAGAACACAAGCAGCAGTACAAGCACTTCGCAGTGGTTTGGTGAAGTAGATACAGCAGTTTTCAAGGGAGCATCCCATTTTGGAAAAAAGACAGGAATAGGTACTCATTTAATTCGCGATTAATAATCGCGAATTAAATGAGTAGAGAACTGGACTACATGTACCCTGGCATAATAGAGAGGTAGATGTTCA
>NZ_JAAHIE010000507.1:0-5092 GCF_010671945.1 Moorena sp. SIO4E2 | reverse complement strand
GCCTGCACGTAGGGCATATGCTTACCTTTCAGCTTTTGAATAAAAGATATAAGCATTCTTTTAATCTGAGTTAAGTCTGCTGACGGCTGACCGCTGACCGCTGACGGCTGACCCCTGACCGCTGACCCCTGACCGCTGACCGCTGACCGCTCACAGTAAAATATATAGATATTGATCAACTATCTTCTCAACTATGACAACTCTCGTATTTGTCCATGGCACAGGGGTTAGGCAAGCTGCCTATGAGCAAACCTTTAAGATAGTTGAGGGTTTTGTCACAAAACAACGTCCAGATATTACCGTTGTTCCTTGCTTTTGGGGTGAGCAATTTGGGAGTAAGCTCAATGCTGAAGGGGCATCGATACCCTTGTATGATGCTACCTTAGCTCTGGATCAGGGAGAAGAAGAGGATCAAACTATTATTCTTTGGCAGGAGTTATATCGCAATCCCCTTTATGAGTTGGGATTGTTGTCGTTTAAACCTAGGACTGGTGGTGATAGTAATCCCTTTGGAGAACAACCGGGTGATCAATTACATGACCGGTTGCTGGATTTGATTCCTACTGGAGAATTGCAAGAAAAATTACAAGCAGCGGGCATAGCAGAGGTGTTTGATCAGGCACGACGCCATGTTACTCGCAGTGCTGTTTATCAAGAAGTATTAAACCAAGTCTCTGATTCAGATAGTGACTGTTATGATACTATCGCAAGAGCAATTGTTGCTCAGGCAATTTTTGACTCTCAGCAGCACCACCATGGCTTCATCCTTCCTGATCCGGAATTGCGTGATCAACTCGTGAAATCACTCAGTAATGCTTTGGGTAAGGAGGAAGACTTGGGATTGGGTGACTGGATCCAGAAACCACTTTCCTTATTGGCGGGTCCAGCGACAGCTTGGGTGAGGAGTAAGAGGGGTGCAATTACTGAAGCAAATACTCCTACACCTGGTGATATTATACTCTATCAAAGTCGGGGTCATAAAATACGTGATTTTATCCAAAAAACTATAGAAGATGCTGAACCACCAGTTGTTATATTAGCCCATAGTTTAGGAGGGATTGCTTGTGTTGATTTACTGGTAACTGAACCAATGGCACAGGTGACATTATTAATTACAGTTGGTTCTCAAGCTCCCTTTTTATACGAAATTAATGGCTTATATAGCCTAGAATTTGGTCAGCCTCTGCCCGACTTTTTTCCGGAGTGGTTGAATATTTATGATTCACGCGATTTCCTTAGTTACATTGGCGCTACTCTATTCCCTAATAAAGTGCAGGATGTTTTGGTGGATAGTAAACAACCGTTTCCCCAAGCTCATAGTGCTTATTGGACAAACCCAGCTACCTGGAAAGCAATTATCCCGCGATTACCATGACTATGGGTTCATCTCATATTTGCTGTTTGAACCGGTGGTGCGTTACGGGGCGGGCTATCACAACCCTGGCTACGCAAAAAATCATGGCAAGTCCGCCCCTAACGCACCCTACGGGACATTTATAAAAGTGAGATGCACTCCATGACCATTAATGCTAGGCCAGAAAAAACCTATGGGTTGATTGTCGGTATCGAGAACTATCAAGCAACAAACTGGAATGTTAATGGTCCCGTTCATGATGCCATCAAGTTTGCTGATTGGTTGTTATCACAAGCAGTGCCAACAGATAATATCAAGCTCTGTTTGTCTCCTTTAACTGAAAATAGTGAACTGGTTAAGGAATTTGAGATAACGTCAAAGCCAGCAACGGAGCATAATCTAGTTGATATCATTACCAATGACCTGTCCCAAAAAAACGGAGATTTACTGTTTATGTTTTGGGCTGGTCATGGTTTAATTACTTCGGAGCGGAATCGCAGGCTACTTTGTGCTGATGCTAGTAAAAATAATTGGCAGAATCTAGATTTTAATTCCCTGTTACTGCTTTTAGGTTCAGATGCCTTTAAAATTCCACATCATATTTGTATAGTCGATGCTTGTGCTAATTATGTTTTAGAGTCAAAAGGGCGACCAACCAATTTGGGAGGGAAACAGTTTCCTAGTGGTCAACCTAGGAAAGACAGTCAACAGTTTGTCTTACTAGCTACTAGAGAAGGGGAGACAGCCAAAGTTAACTCCTCAGAAAAAATGGGATACTTTTCCCAAGCAGTAAGAGAAGCGTTGGCGCACCATGACTGGCTGCCAGATATGCCAGCAGTTGCTAAGCACGTTAAACAACAATTTGCTAGTTTAAATAAACAACAACTACCAACCTATTTTTATCGGCGCAGTTGGGATGGTGATCGGGAGGATTATCATCCTAATCCCTTTGAAATTTCCCACAATATACCCAGTACTCAAGCCTGTAAGTTTGTGGATAGACACCAGCCACTGGAAAAGTTACATCAGCTATTGCAAGACAATACTATTGTGGCGATTACTGATCGCACAGGTAAGGGGGGAGTAGGGAAAACAGAACTAGCAATTCAATACTCTTGGTACAAATTAGAAGATTATCCCGGTGGATGTTGTTGGTTGTATTTCAAGGGAGTGGATATCGTCACCCAGCTCTCGGAATTTGCAATTGTGAATGAATTTCCTGGTTTTAATATTCCTGAAAATTTCAGCATTGCTAGCCAACTAGCTTATTGCTGGCGTAGCTGGCAACCAGGTAAGGTTTTATTAGTTTTCGATAATGTCACTAACATCGAGCAAATCAAAGACTACTTACCGCCCATGGGTTCTCGATTCAGGGTATTAATCACCACACGTAGCTCACAGTTAACCTATCCATCACTTTCTCTGGGGGGATTACCAGAAAATGAGGCTCTAGAGTTATTAGCAAACTTGTTAAGGCAAGAGTTTGATCAACAAGAGCTAGAGTTTGCCAAAACACTCTGTAAAAAAGTTCACTTTGAACCTTTAGCTTTATATACGTTGGCAGGGCTGTTCTCAAAGCCAGGGAGTACATGATGCTAGAAGAAATTTTATTGCTCCTAGAGCAGAAGCAATCTCAAGAAGGTGACTCTGGTACAGATGTTGTGCTGGAACTCAATTGGGATTCCTTAGAGTCTTCAGCTCAAACCATGGCTGGTCTCTTGAGTTTATTTGCTTTAGCTCCTATTCCCTGGTCATTAGTTTCAAAGGCTGCTAGAGCTGCTAGCTTAGACTTTGATTTGGTCGTTAATCGGGATATCTTAGTTCAAAAGTATTTACTACAGAAGTTGGATGATAATACCTACCAACTTCAGGAACGGATTAGAGACTTTTTGAGTATCAAGGGGGAACAATTAGCTGATATTGAAATCCTCAAACAGGGCTTTTGTTCAGCGATAGTAACAATAGCAAAGAATATTCCTGAGACCCCAACTCAGTCAGACATTCTAGCAATTACCCCTGCTATCCCTCACCTGGTGGAAGTTGTCACTAACCAAAAGGATTACTTAAATAACGAAGATTTAATCTGTCCTTTTGTTGGCTTAGCCTGGTTTTACCATGGTCAAGGCGCTTACGAACAAGCATGGCCTTGGTATGAGCAATGCTTATCAACGGTTAGAGAGCGCTTGGGTGAAGAACACCCTGATGTGGCCATCAGCCTCAACAACCTGGCTTATTTGTACTGGAAGCAGGGGCGATACCAAAAAGCGGAACCCCTTTACCTGCAAGCCTTAGACTTGATGAAACGTCTGCTGGGTCAACAACACCGAGATGTGGCAAGCACCCTCCAAAACCTGGCTTTACTGTACTATAGTCAGAGGCGATACCAAAAAGCGGAACTCCTTTACCTGCAAGCTTTAGACCTGAGGAAACGCCTCCTGGGCCAAGAACACCCAGATGTGGCAGAAATCCTCAACAACCTGGCAGTACTGTACGAAAGTCAGGGACAGTACTTGGAAGCGGAACCCCTGTACCAGCAGGCTCGAAAGATTGCTGTCAAACAGTTGGGAGAGGAACATCCTACAACTCGCATTATTTCCCTTAACTTGGAAGATCTATTGGGAAGATCTAATACCAAATCCGCTTGTCAAAACCCCTTTATGAAAATCAACCAAATCTTTCAAATCTTTTTATGCCAGGAATCTAGGACTATGCGGCTCAGGGGAGTATGGGAAGAGTATTTGGTACAATTTGGCAGCAAATCCATCCCTAAAACTAACGATAATACTATGGTTTTAAAACATAATTGAAAGTGTTATTGCAATCCTAGCAACCTATCACCATAGTTTAGGATTGTTTAAAGATTTTACGCATTTGATATTCACAGCAGCACCTGACTTCTCTATCTCGCGAAGTAGGAGCGCCTGCCAACCAAAAGGCCACTGCAATGGATATGGAGGAATGAAATGTGTTGCCAACTCTGCCTTAAAGCCAAATCGTTGATAATACCTAGGATCACCATACACGAAGACAATATTCACATTCATACTACGCAATCTCTTAATCCCAGCATCAATTAGTTCACTCCCGATACCATTACCTTGGCATTCTGGCTTAACAGCGAGTGGTGCCAGAATATAGCCATGAAAATCTTGTTTTTCGGAAATAAATACAGGACTATATGCAACGTTTCCAATTATTTTATTGTCATCGACTGCTACCAATGATAAGGTACATGGCTCGGTAATATTGGATATGAGGTCATCAGCGAGAGATGCCACAAGATCACCCTCCCCGGTAGGAAAGGCTGACATATGTAAGGAGCGCACGCTCTCACGATCCCTTATTTCTGCATCTCGGATAATCATGTTGTGCGGCTTCATGTATTGAGTTATTATTTAATTCTATATCCCATAAGGTACAACTTGATCCCCCTAAATCCCCCTTATTAAGGGGGACTTTGAAGTTGAAAAGCGTACCTCATAACTGAGAGAAACGCTATATTATTCAATGTTTAGTCTAAATTACAGTTTTGATCAACCCAAGGTTTCTATGAAAAATCTAACTCTGCTATCTGGCACACTCCTGATTGCTACCTCTGGATTGGTTTTGGTGGCACCCCAGGCAGCTTCAGCTTTAAATTGGAACTGGAGTTATTCTGCTCCTGGTATCGAAGCCAGTGGTACTTTCACTACTAATGATACTCCTGATGATTTGGGTTTTTTCCTGATTTCTGAAATT
>NZ_JAAHIE010000506.1:0-5120 GCF_010671945.1 Moorena sp. SIO4E2 | reverse complement strand
ATATCAGTGGGGTGGGCATCCTGCCCGCCTGGGAATTGTAACGGGCAAGATGCCCGTTTCACAGCCAGATGCCCATTCCATCAAGATGCCCGTTCCATCAAGATGCCCGTTCCACAGCCAGATGCCCATTCCACCAAGATGCCTATTCCACAAAATTATTAAAATCATGTAGATTTGACTCATGGGTTTGCGCCACAACTCTCTAGAGGTCTTCAGTTGACTTGCAATTTCCTGATATTCCATCTCACTCGCGAAACTTAGCAAGAAGATTTGCTCCTGATCTGGGGAGAGTTGATGCTGATGAGGGATGTTAACTAGGAAGGGATGAGACAGCCTTATTAAAGTTTAAAACTATTCTAATTTTTTCTTGAGCCTTGAAAGAATAAAGAAAGTATAGGTTTTCTATATTCTGAGTTTCAACACCAGGGATCCCATGACCGAGGAACAGGAGGTTGTGTTGTATTGGTAACAATTGGTTCTTGTGGCTTTTCAGCACATTGATATTGTTTTTGTTTACCTCCTACTGTTCTGGAGTTTAGACTATATGGCACGCTCAAAATACACTCCGAAATGAATAGCTTATATCCTGGCAGCCATCAGAGAGCATGGATTAGACCGTGTTGGATATCATGCTGGTGGTATTTCTGGTGCAACTTATTATGGCCACAGTTCAGAAGTTAACGGGTCATGTGTCTCCTGTGACCATTACTAAATATGTATAGACGGGGTGAGGATACGAAACGACAGGCGGTGCCAAAGTTGGGGTTTTAGGTTTTTTCACGTGTTGGGTTTCCCAGAATTAGAGAACGGCAAACCTACGGAGCAATTATTCACAGTCTCTCATAGTTTAATGCGATTGTCACAGAATCTCCAAGATGTACCACATAACTATATAGCCCAAACTTTAATCGCGATTGTCACAGAATCTCCAAGATGTGCCACATAACTATATAGCCCAAACTTTAATCAATTCCTAAAAACTACTATGCAACCCGAAGACCAGATCATTATTAATACCTCTCCATCGAGCGAAATGTTGCCTCTAGGATCTTCTGAGACAATAGCTCTACTGCAATACGGAGGTAGCGCAGCCGCGATAATCCTGGCAGTGCCGTTTTGCTTTGATCAGTTGGAGAGAGACTTAAAGCCTTAGTGCCTTTGATGTTACAACCTTCAATTAGGGAGACTCGACGAAAAACAAAATATAACCACAAACTGTCAAATCACGAATAACTTTAGACCCCAGCCAATATCTAGCCATTGGTAGCAACTTTCAGAATCCGGGGTTGATCTGTTAACCCAAGCCAGAGAGTCACCCCTCCGAATCTGTGGTAAGTACATTTTTCTGCAAGCCGGAAATGCCTATCTAGAAAGGGGTTTGAGATTTGGGGTCTGACTTTTGTAAGTCAACCAGCGCTCATGGTGTCACACTTTGTTATTATTCAAGCACAATATTATAGAAAGGCTAGTATGGCTCAACAATGAAGGATCCTGAAGAAATTACCAACTACAACCTACTCAATTTACTCAATGAAGTGGTGGTTGATGCCCTTTCAGACAAGAGGAATGATAGCGCACGCAAACTGCTGTTTTTTATCAAGCGCTCTCTTCGTCAATTCAAACTAGATGGGAAGTGGGATGAAAGTGAAATTTTGGTAGAAGCATATATTCGTACACGAAAAAAAATTATTGAGTATAAAATTTCAATTGTAAATATTCCAGCTTTCCTGAATCGTGTTTCTTTTAAGATTATTCAAGAATACTATAAAACAGAAAAACAAAATAAAGAAATAAAATTAAAACTGATTGGTGAAATAAAATCAGATCTGATTCCCAAGATTACCAGTAATAATTTAATCGAACAAAAAATAGAAAAATTAATTGGTAGTTTTGAAGACTTAAGTCCTGAAGATCGAAAAATACTTGTTCTAAAAATAGTCAAAGGTTTATCATGGAAGAGTATTGCCGATCGTTTAGATATTAGACACGATGCTGCAAGAAAGAGAGGTGAACGAGCATTAAAACGTCTAAGGGAAAGATTTTTTCAATAAAAAAGACCAGCATGGAGGTTAGTCATAGACAATAATCAAGCTTTAAATTCCAGAAACCTTATGAATATATAAGAACAAGAGATGCAAGCAGACAAAGAAGTTTTGACCGAATATTATCACTTAGTAAGTAAGTCAGAGCTTACTGAAATAGAATCAAAGCGCCTGGATAAGATACTTGAGATGGCCGAGTCTGATGATACAGTAAGTTTTTTAATTAATGAGATTGACGAACTCACTTTTCAAGAGTTAGATTTTATAACAAATGAGCCAGTTAATTGTTCAAATATAGTCATTTTGGACGAATGGGTTAAAGAAAATTATGGCGATGACTGGCAGCCAAGAGAACCAGTTTTTGGAAATCCAAAACTCAATTCAGAGCCTAGCTATATTGCTGCTGGATTTTCCGGTTCTACTGAATCACGTATTAAACGAGTGCGTGAAGTAAATTTAGGGGAAGCTGGCAAAATCGAGCTAATTATTTCTTTCACAACTGAGGAGGAAGAAAATGATATTTTGGTAACACTCAAACCAATAATACATGATTGTTTACCTTCTAATTTAGAATTAACTTTAATCTTTGATGGTGAAATAATTAGAAGTAAAACTAAAGAAGGTAATAAGAGCAAAAAATTGTCAAACCGTATCTTCCTTTTCCGTGGATCAGTTTTGCGTATTCAGATATGTTTTGACCAAATTAAATTCACCCAAAATGTGATTGTTTAACTATTTTTAATCATTTTGATTAATTGAGTGGTTTTTAGTTTTTGGAGCATAAACATGAAAAAAAATTGGTATATTTTAGGGATATTTTTGAGCTTTAATGCATTAGTATTTGTAGTTTTTGTAGTGATATTGGCTCTTAACCCTAAATCGAGGGAGGTAATTGCAAGTAACTCTATCAATCGTTTTTTAGGATGTCCTGTTAAGTTTCCTTCAAATCATGATGTTAACAAAAAAAATCTGTCTAATCCTGATGAAAATTTTCAGGAAATCCTTGTAAATTTTAAAGAATCTCAACTACCTTTAAATAAGGCAAAAGTTGAGAAATATGTTCAAAAATTGTTGAATTGCCATGAGCTAAATAATTCACCAGTTCGCGTCAGTTCAGAGGAGCTGATTGATGACCACATTTATCTTCTGAAGGGTGATTCTGGTTTACTGTCAGCACTGAAAAATGACAAAAAACTATCGTAAAACACGGTAATTCAACCCAACTATATTTACTATCCCGCCTCATTACCACCAAATGATCCTTTATATCCCAAACAATGGCCGCATAAATTAACCAATATAATGGAGGCTTGGAAATATTCTAAAGGTTCAGGAGTCACAATTGCTATTGTTGATAGCGGAATATATTGGGGTAAAGATTTTAAAGACTTTGATAAAAGTAATTTTGTTCCGGGTTACGATTGTATTGATAAGGAGCCTATTGATAAGCCAGAAGAGTCCAAAGATCTTGTTCTTCATGGTACACACTTGGCTGCTATGATATCTGAAATAATTAATAACAATTATGGAGCTGCTGGCATTACAGAAGCTAAACTTATGTCCTTCCGCGTCCTAGATTTTAATGAAGATGAAAACGGGGAAGAGAGGGCCACAGGAAGCACTGCAAATATCGTTGAGTGTGTGATTAAAGCTGCTAAAAGTGAAGCCGATATAATTCTCTTAAGCTTAGAAGGCACTCATAATAAAGATCTGGAATTCAAAAAAGCTATTATGACAGCTCATAAAAATGGTAAATTTGTCATAGTAGCTGCTGGAAATGGTGCTAAAGACTACGCATCCTTTCCTGCTAACCTAGATCAAACTCTTGCAGTTGGTGCTCTTACCCGAGATAGTAAGATAGCTCCCTACTCAAATCGGGGCAAGGATATAGATATTTATGCCCCGGGAGGATTTTTTTCTACTGGAAATTTAGGTGGATGTAAACCACTTAATTCTGAAAAATCTAAATTCGTGTCCGGTATTCCTCAAATGCTCCCTAAACGAGGTAACGGAGGAGATAAACTATACGTTTGTCAAGGAACTAGTCAAGCTGCTGCTCATGTTGCTGGCATAGCTGCTTTAGTGAAATCAGTTCTTAAACAAAAGGGTATTGATAGCCCTGAAATTCTCAAGCAAATTATTACAGATACAGTACAAACTCAGAGCAACTTAGTAAGCAATGACTTACAGGTAAATAACATAGATGCTGCTAAGGCAGTTAATTTTGCCAAACTTCTTATTGAAGCGCCTGGCTCTAAAGATGCTTTGACTCAACACCTGAAACAAAGCGAAGTTAAATTTTATGGCTTTGAAGTTTATGGATTTGAAGGTGGTGGATGTCTCTGTGACAACAGTATAGACACTCAATTACAAAAACAATACTTGGGAGAGGAAATGTTTTCTAAACTTACTTTCATTAACTGTAAGCAAGATTCTCAATGCCGGAAAAAGAATATTTTTTCTAATACTTGGGAGGTTAATGGAAAACTCTATCCCGGTGTTAAAAATTTAATTCAGTTAGCTAGACTATCTGAATATCAAGGATCTCACAATTTTGCAGAAGTGTTTATTGACATGGCAGAAGCTCTTGAAAAAAAGGCTAAGTTTGAAGAAGCTCTTGAAAAAAAGGCTAAGCTTGAAGAAGCTCAGATGCTCTATGCTGATGCCCAGAAGTTGGATATTAGTCTGGCTAATAACTTAAGTAAAAAACCTTAAATTTCTACTCAAACACCCTACTATAATACTGAAGTTCCAAAATCCCAAGACTTAAGCGTTGCGGGATTTACCCACACTCCCAACGAATCTTTAAATCCTAGGCAGAACCGTTCAGGAGCTACTAGGTTATCTTGTTGTTTTACTTTTGTAAATGACGCTGTGTTGACTATTTCACATGCTCTTCTTCCTGAAAGAGCTATGAAACCGGTTGTTAAAGTTTTGCTATCGTGACTGGTATTCTGTGTTTACTTTCAACGTTGGAACTACAGAATTTACTGCGAACCAATCCTTGGATGTCAGAAACAACTTTGTCAGAGCAATTTCAGACTCACCAGACGAAAACCAAACAGTATTTCGGATGCT
>NZ_JAAHIE010000505.1:0-5124 GCF_010671945.1 Moorena sp. SIO4E2 | reverse complement strand
TGTAGGGAAATGGCATCAACAATTCTCACAATTCCTAAACTGATTACTATACCCTACTGAAAGACCAAGGGCGAACAAAATTCAACCTTAATAACCTTGGCCAATAGGCCACGCTACGCGAACAACATCCTAACCTTAAACCTTAAACATCCTAACCTTCAACCTTCAACATCCTAACTTTAAACCTTAAACATCCTAACCTTAAACCTTAAACATCCTAACCTTCAACCTTCAACATTCTAACCTTAAACCTTCAACATCCTAACTTTAAACCTTCAACATCCTAACTTTAAACCTTCAACATCCTAACCTTAAACCTTCAACATCCTAATCTTCAACATCCTAACCTTCAACCTTCAACATCCTAACCTTAAACCTTCAACATCCTAACCTTAAACCTTAAACATCCTAACCTTCAACCTTAAACATCCTAACCTTCAACCTTAAACATCCTAACCTTCATTAAACATCCTAACCTTCATTAAACATCCTAACCTTAAACTCCACAAAAAAATAGCCGCAGAAATAATTTCCACGGCTATAGGTTTTGATGATGACTACAATTTTTTAACCAAACCTAAACACAATCCCATGTCATGAGACCTAATGTCTTGGCCAGGGGGGTTACCCCCCCTAAACTAGTTTAATCGATAATGAGGTACTTGGTCATAATCGTGATGAATTCCCCTGGGATGCCCGTCGGCTGAAGGGGGCTCCACTCCGAGATTTCCGCGTAACGCAGTGCATATAGGGTATGCATGGTCTTGATTATGGCCTTACGTGACCCTTTCAAAATGTGCTTAACTGGGTATTTTTTTGGAGAAGGTTCCTGAGGAGTATTAGCGGGAGTAATCTCTTCAGGATTGTTGTTTTCGTTTGGGATAAACTCTTCAGTCATCGTTAAAATCTTTGTTTGAAGTTTATACTATAATCATAATGATTATAAATTATTTTGTCAAGGGGTTTTAGAAAATATTTTTTGAGGGAGTATTGAAAGAAAATGTACGGGAAAGGAAATGAAATATTGTTTTTTTTAAGGTAAAAAGGAATAGTTGCGTAGGGTGCGTTAGGGGCGGACTTGCCCTAATTGTTTGCTTATTAGCCAGCCTTGGTATAGTCCGCCCCGTAACGCACCACCAGGTCAAACAGCCAAAGTAAAATTCACAAAAAAAATGTTAGCGTTCGCGTAGTGTCTCTTTCAGAGAATCGCATTTTTTTGATAAGTAATTTTATCGAGAGTATCGGTAATAGTAAATCGAAAAAGTAATTAATTTTGATAATTTTTTCCCGATTCCCGATTCCCGATTCCCGATTCCCGACTCCCGACTCCCTATTTTTCCCTGTGTTAAACTAAATCGAGATTGGGTTTCAAGCATCTACTGGTTAATGCTATATAATTAACTGGAGGCTAATCCTTGAGTAAATTAACGGGCTTGATCAAAATCTCAAGCCACCAGGACTCATTTGCCAAGGCGGATGTGGTGTTTGTTCACGGGCTGGGAGGGAATGCGATCAGCACGTGGCATCCCGAAGGAAAACAGGATGATTATGACTTCTGGCCAGTTTGGTTAGGAAAAGATCAGCTAGGTCTTAACATCTGGTCTTTTGGGTATGACGCTGAAGGGACAAACTGGAAAAACAACAGCAGTATGCCCCTTTTTGACCAAGCCAGTAATTTATTAGATTGGTTAGATATCCACGATCTTGGCAAGCGTCCATTAGTATTTATTACTCACAGTATGGGCGGTCTTTTAGTCAAAAAAATGCTTAACAGTGCCTTGACGTTTCAAAAGCAAGCTATTCTTGAGCAGACTAAAGGGATTGTATTCCTGGCTACTCCCCACACTGGTGCTCATCTCGCTAATTTAATTGATAATATTGGCGTTTTGGCACAAACCACCGTAAGTGTCAAAGAACTAAAAGCTCATTCCCCTCAGTTAAGGGAATTAAATGAGTGGTATCGAGAAAACGTTCGGAGTCTAGGAATTGCTACAAAGGTCTATTATGAAACCCAGCCTGTAAAAGGAATTTTGGTGGTAGACCCAGATAGTGCTAACCCAGGCATTGAAAAAGTGAAGCCGGTTGCTATGGCAAATAACCATATTGACCTATGCAAACCAGAGTCTCAAAACAGTCAGGTCTATCTTGGTGTCAAGAAATTTATCAAAGAATGCGTCAACACTCCTGTGCGCCTAACGGATGACAGCAACGGAACAGTTTATGTTGGCGAGATTCGTATTCATGAGCATTAGCTGAAGTCGTCCGACCGGGAACGGACAAAGTTAAATCCCCCCACTAACATTACTAATCGTGGCACTCCTCACTTTGTGGGGAGACAAGATAAACTTGAGCAGCTCCATTGGGAACTTCAAAACACCGATAAACTAGCAATTTGTGCCATTGCCGGAATGGGGGGTGTGGGCAAAACTGAATTAGCTCTACAATATTCTCTGAAATATCAGGATAACTACCCTGGGGGTTTGTGCTGGTTATCGGTGCGCGGTGGAGATCTCGGAACTCAACTTGTCAGTTTCGGGCGTAGGGAATTAGGATTAACGATTCCAGATGAACTAGAGTTCAACGACCAGGTAAGATACTGCTGGAGAAATTGGCCAGAAGGAACAGTATTGATCGTGCTGGATGATGTCCCTTCTTTCGGCAAGGACTACAAACAAAGAATTCAGCCCTACTTACCTCCAGCCCAATCCCGCTTTAAGGTACTGGTCACCAGTCGTCAGCGTCCAGGGGCTTCTTACCGACGAATTGACCTGGATGTACTATCCCCAGAAGCAGCATTGGAATTATTGCGTACCCTTGTTGGAAAAGAGCGCATTGATAAGGAATTAAACGCAGCAGAAGCTTTATGTAAATGGTTAGGGTATTTGCCCTTAGGTTTGGAGTTAGTAGGACGATATTTAGATATACATCCGAATTTAACCATTGCTAAAGTTCAGAAACGTTTAGAGAAAAAGAAATTAGCAGCTAAGGCGTTACTTTATCCAACAGAAGAAGGGGAAATGACAGCTCAGTTGGGAGTAGCAGCAGCATTGGAATTATCCTGGCACGAGTTGCCATCAGAAGCCCAGCAGTTAGGATCTCGTTTGAGTCTGTTTGCTCAAGCTCCTTTTGAGTGGTTCCTGGTAGAGAATTGTGTTATCGAAACTGAAGATGAAGATGACTCGGAAGAAGAACAAGAAGAATTAGAAGAATTACGCGTTCGCGTAGCGTGGCCTACGGCCAATCGCTTTCTGGTAAATCGTAATCTGTTGCAACTGACAGAATATAAAACCTATCGACTTCATCAACTAATTCGAGAATTTTTCCAGACCAAGCTGGCTCAATTACCAGAGGCCGATAGCTACAAGCAAAGCTTTTGTAAGACAATGGTGGCTGTGGCAGAAAAAATTCCAAAAATTCCTTATACACCAACTAAAGAAATCACTGCAGTAGTTAGCCCCCTCATCCGTCATTTAGCCGAAACTGCTACTGTCCTAACTGACTGGATCAGGGATGAAGATATAATAAAGCCCTTTGCTAGCTTAGGGAAATTATATCACGGTCAAGGTATCTATGACCAGGCTGAACTGTGGTATCAGCAATGTCTAAAGATAACTAGAAGCCGCTTGGGTCACCACCATCCCCATGTGGCCGAAAGTCTCAACAACCTGGCTGGACTTTACTATGATCAGGGGCGGTATGATCAAGCCGAACCCCTCTATAAACGGGCATTGGATATGATAAAGCGGCTGCTGGGTGAAGACCATCCCGATGTGGCCGACAGTCTCAACAACCTGGCATTACTCTACTATGCTCAGGGGCGGTATGATCAAGCCGAAACTCTCTATATCGATGCTTTGGAGCTGTTGAAGAAGCTGCTGGGTGAAGACCATCCCGATGTGGCCGACAGTCTCAACAACCTGGCATTACTCTACCATGCTCAGGGGCGGTATGATCAAGCCGAAACCCTCTATAAACGGGCATTGGATATGATAAAGCGGCTGCTGGGTGAAGACCATCCCCATGTGGCCAAAACTCTCAACAACCTGGCTGGACTTTACGATGATCAGGGGCGGTATGATCAAGCCGAACCCCTCTATAAACGGGCATTGGATATGAGAAAGCAGCTGCTGGTGCTGTGTGAAAACCATCCCGATGTGGCCGACAGTCTCAACAATCTGGCTGCACTGTACTATGCTCAGAGGCGGTATGATGAGGCCGAACCCCTCTCTAAACAGGCATTGGAGATGAGAAAACAGCGGCTGGGTCACTACCATCCCGATGTCGCCCAAAGTCTCAACAATCTGGCTGCACTGTACTATGATCAGAGGCGGTATGATGAGGCCGAACCCCTCCATCAACAGGCATTGGAGATGAGAAAGCAGCTGCTGGGTGAAGATCATCCTGATATAGCCCAAAGTCTCAACAACCTGGCAACACTCTACCAAGCTCAGGGGCGGTACGATGAGGCGGAACCCCTTTTTGTCCAAGCATTGGAGATTGCCGAACGGAAGTTAGGCTTAAACCATCCTAACACGGTAACCTTTGGTGATAATTTGAAAAGGTTGCGCGATATCCTTAATAATACTTAATTTTTGAGGTATTTTCAGAATAAATTGGCTATTTGGTGCGATGTATTCATAACAATGACTAGTTATCAAAAGAAATTGTAATTCACCCTACAGGATTGACCAAAGGTCACGCTACGCGATGCTCCTTTGGAGCCGCTAAAAGCGATTGACCTTGGCCTTTAGGCCACGCTTCGCGAATGGTCACGCTACGCGATGCTCCTTTGGAGCCGCTAAAAGCGAACGCATTCTCAAGCCAACAACGAAACAATAGGTCTCTTTACCAAATTCCTATCAAAAGCGCTATAATGTAATATTACCCTATCTTATTACCACACCCCACACCCCACACCCTACACCCCACACGTGAGGTCTTTGTCAAAAAACCTACCCTTATCAGCACTCCCTACCCGCTATTTCACGTAACTCCAAAATATTCTTCGGCCAACACTTGACATTTTTCAGTAAAGTGTAAGTATATAGACCCCAAAAGCAATTAGTGAAATTACTAGAACCATGAGTTTATCCCTAAAGCAGCTGACCGTTTATCTGACATTGC
>NZ_JAAHIE010000504.1:0-5145 GCF_010671945.1 Moorena sp. SIO4E2 | reverse complement strand
TACTTCTACCAATTTTTAAGTTATACCAATTCTTAAGTTATACCAATTCTTAGTGCTCACATGGCTACACATTCGTTTGATCTGAGCATCTAAGCCTCTGAGCATCTGAGCCTCTGACCATCTGACCATCTGACCATCTGCATCTATAACTTCTACTTTGAAGAATTGGTATTAGTTGATGGGCTAACTAACCAATCCCGACTAAAAGCCTAGCAGTCAAAAATTTTTGTTTTATCAAGAGGAGCTTTTCAAAATACACTAATTCGGTTAAATTCCTCGTAATATCAGTTTTGTAATGAGTTAGCTCAGTTAGCTCAATTATGTATTTACACGGTTGTCGTACTAGGTCACGTTGATGCTAAAAGTGATGTAATCACTTGACAAGGAAGGTCTCATGAATTCAAGTATCATTTTTTGGTTATTCAGCTGGTTTTTATTGGAAATTTATGATTATAAACCCAAAAACAATACTATCAAAGATAGCAATCAAATCCAAAATTTATTAATTTATTGGTTTTTTTTTATTTTCAATAACTATGAAGCCATTGAACAAGATCTAAATTTGGCTAATGAGAAAATCAAGTGGCTGGACTATGAACTTAAAGAAAGTCATCAGCAAATCATCGGGATAATCAATAAGTTTATTGTAGTTAATAACTCCTTAAGGAGGTTGCATAAAAAAAATGTCTCACTGCAAGAGAGGGTTGAACGGCTGGAGTTGGAAAAGCAGGCTTTTCTTGAAGAGCTTGATGGCGGAGCAGAAACTTCAAATTGGGATTATCAAGCCTGGGAGTTTATGGTACAGAAAACCAAAGGAATAATTGTGGAGCTAAACCAAGTCAAGACGGAAGTTAAATCACTCCTAAGACAAAACAAACAATTGGCATGGGATAAAGCATGCTTAGAAAGGCAACTTGAGTTGGAGAGGGCTGAAAATCAATGCCTGACTATGGAAAAACAACAACTAAATCAGCAAAAAAATATCTTGGCAGGGAAACTGAGACAGAAGCATATTGAAACTCAATCCCTACTCACTGAAATCGAAGCACTAAAGATGTAAAAACCAAGATGTGTTGATGATAAATTTTGATCAGTCTACAAGCTTAAAGCAGGACAGTTACGGTCATGAGTAATATCCTGTCCGGTTGACTACTTATAATTCTGGGTTTTTCGTTAATTGAAAATTGAAAATGGCAAATCAACAATTAACAATTAACAATTAACAATTAACAATTAACAATTAACAATTCATGAGTATAGTATTAACCATTTTATAAGTGATTAACCGGACTTGATCTTACCACTTACTAATTTCCAAATATTGACTCTACCAGGTTAAGTTAGTAGCCGAATACTACCACAAACTATTTGATAGTTAAGTGACCCTTGAGCATGAACATACAAACCAGGCAATAGCCAAAGCAAAATAGACAATAGTTATGGGTATAGTATATTTTATTCAAGTCATTAGTAACCCGTCAGTGGGGCTAGCCCCAAGGGTACCAGAATAAACTAACCCCCGCTGTGTGTCCAGAGTCAAGATTGCCCCATCCCGAATCAATTGGGTCGCATTATTCACCCCCACAATTACTGGCACACCCAAGCGTAACCCAATCACTGCTGCATGGCTAGTTATACTATCTTCCTCAGTGATAATTCCTGCTGCCTTGCGAATGACTTCCACAAATTTGGCATTGGTTGAAGGAGCCACTAGGATTTCTCCGTGGTTGAAGTTAGGTAAATCACCATCAGTGTCAGCCACCCGAGCAACACCACTTACTGATCCCTGACCAATACCAACTCCCTGACCCAAAACTGCTTTGACTACTTCTACTTTAATTAAGTCTGTTGACCCAGCCACACCTTGGATTGTCCCAGCCGTCATGACGACCAAATCTCTTTCTGTTAGAAGCTGTTTTTCCTGAGCCACACTCATTGCGGCTTGGAAGGTCTGACCAGTTGAGGGTAAATCCAGGACTAACAAAGGTCTGACCCCCCAAACTAGCTGGAGTTGTCGAGCCACATCTACATGAGGTGTTACTGCTAATATGGGAGTTTGGGGTCGGAATTTAGAAACATTCCGCGCTGTAGCACCGGTTTTAGTCAGAGTCATGATGGCTGCTGCCTCTAACTGCTCGGCAATGTGACCAACTGCTTGGGATATAGCATTGGGAATGGAGCGGCTGGTGTCACGAGCATGACCGATAATCTGTTCTTGCTCAATGCGCACCGCAACCGTGCCCATGGTCTTTACGGCTTCTACTGGGTATTTACCAACAGCTGTTTCGTTAGAGAGCATGACTGCATCAGTGCCATCAAGGATAGCATTAGCTACATCAGAAACTTCTGCACGAGTTGGTCGGGGCGAGTGAACCATACTGTCCAACATTTGAGTGGCAGTGATGACTGGGATTCCCCGTCGATTTGCTGAGGCAATCAGTCGCTTTTGTAAGATTGGTACATCCTCTGCTGGCAGTTCTACCCCTAAGTCACCCCGAGCAACCATCACTCCATCGCACAGGGAGATAATTGCCTCCATTTGCTCAATGGCTTCATGCTTTTCAATTTTGGCAACCACGGGTACCTGCTTCCCAGCACTGTTAATCAGTTCTTTGATTTCCAAGATGTCCTGAGGATTACGAACAAAGGAGAGTGCTACCCAATCCACACCTTGATCCAAACCAAACATTAAATCTCGTCGGTCTTTATCGGTCAGAGCTTTGATAGATAGGTAGACACCAGGGAAGTTAACTCCTTTGTTATTTGAGAGGGGTCCACCGACGGTAACGGTACAGTGCAAGGCTCGTTCCTCTCGGTCTACCTTATCTACCCGCATCTCAACTTTGCCATCATCTAATAGGATGGTGGCTCCCACAGGCACTTCGTCCGCTAGGGGTTCGTAGGTAACTGAACTGATTTCCTGTTTACCAACCATCGATTTGCTGGTTAAGGTGAAGCGATCGCCATTGTTGACAACAATGGAACCGTTTTCAAACCGCCCCAAGCGAATTTTCGGTCCTTGCAAGTCTTGGAGGATCGCTACAGGCTGATTGAGTTCAAAGGCCGTCTGGCGAATCAGGCGAATATTGCGCTGATGGTCTTCATGGGTGCCATGGGAAAAGTTGAGTCGTAAAGTGGTGGCACCAGCTTGAATTAGTGCCTTGAGAACATCTGGGCTATTGCTCGCAGGGCCAATTGTGGCAACAATCTTTGTCCGACGTAGGGAATTTGGCGATTGCATAAACGTCAAAGGGATTAGGTGGGTTTCCCGAACAACACCTTAGCATGGCACATTATTGTTATTTGTTTGATATTAAGTTTTCCTCAATATCTTTACCAAGACTTCTAATTAGTCATTAGTCATTAGTCATTAGTACCAAGCCAGGTTTAACAAGATTCGGTAAACATTCCCTAATCTACACTAAGTGCGGTTAGTGGGGGATGAATTGCCAGTCAAAAAATTTTTCTCCTAATTAAGTTGTAATCAATAAGATATTCCGGCTTAGTCGAGGGTACTTCACGGGTTACTATTGCGGTATTGGATCCGGTAAATTCGGTTGTTGGCTTCTTCTGTGACGAGCAGACTGCCATCTTTTAGCACCAGCAACCCAACTGGACGTCCCCAGGTGGTTGGTCCTGAGGAATCGATCAGAAAACCAGTCAGAAAATCTTCATAATAGCCTAATGGTCGTCTATCAGTTTTAAAGGGAACAAAGACAAGTTTGTAACCGGTGCCTCGGTTACGATTCCAAGAGCCACGAAACGCTACAAAGGCACCGTTACGATACTTTTCTGGAAAGGTCCGTCCATCATAAAATTGTAATCCTAGTGCTGCTGAGTGCGATTGGAACAAGACATCGGGAGTTCGGGTTTGGGCAACCAGTTCAGGTTTGATGCTTTGACCATTGCGGGTTTGACGGGGATCGATGAGATGGGGGGCTAAATAGGCATAGGGCCAACCATAGAATTCCCCTTGGCGAATACGGGTGAAGTAATCAGGAACTAGGTCATCTCCGATCAGATCTCGTTCATTGACGGTAGTGTACAGTTCACCAGTAATTGGGTGAAAGTCGAGACCGACAGGATTACGTAACCCATAGGCAAAAGTCTGTTGGTTTGAGCCGTCCAAGTTCATCACCTGTACCGATGCTCGGGGTAGGGGTTCGCGATCGACATTAGACCGTGAACCAATAGAGACGTAGATTTTGTTTAGCTTGGGAGATACTACCACATTGCGTGTCCAATGCTGGTTGTAGCCGCCGCCAGGAAGGTCAGCAATTTTTTGACCTTTGCCAGTGAGTTGGTCTTGACCTTTTGTGTAGGGAAACCGGAGTACAGCATTAGTGTTGCCCAAGAAGAAGTATTGATCAGCAAAGGCCATGCCAAAGGGAATATTTAACCCATTACTGGCACTAGCAAAAGTTTTTTTGACATCAGCAACTCCATCACCATTGCTGTCGCGCAATAAACGAATACGATTTGCCCGAGTTTCTGTGACCAAGATATCGCCAGTGGGAGTAAGTGCTAGCCAGCGGGGACGGTCTAACCCATCAGCAAATACGTTCACTTGGAAACCCGCTGGTACTTTTAGGCTTGGGTTGGATGGTATTGCTACCACTTTTGGAGGTCGAGAGGCGCTAGTAGTAGCAAAAGGTTGGGGTAAATCATTCAGGGTAATTTGAATCGGTTGGGGTGTCAGGGTTTTGGTATCGATTAGGGTTTTTGTGGATAAAGCATTTGTTTGTGTAGGTGCCTGAGCAATTTGGGGAGATTCTTCAGAGGAGGACTTTTGTACAGTCGGTGCCGCAGGTGCTTGAGTTGAAGTGCTGGTTGAACCACAGGCTACTACCGTAGTCATCAGCAGTTGCAGGATCAGGAAACGTGGGGAATTCATGGTCATGAGCACAGGGTGATATTGGGATTGATTTTAACTCCTTGTCAAGACGTAACTCCTAGTAGAATTTCTTGACTAGGTAACAAACTTTAAACAATTGTTGAGAATATATTGCACTTCAGCATAAATATCTCGGCTCAATCCAACTCAGAGTAATCGATTACTCCTATACCCATAGGCGAGTTAATATTTATTTAATAAAAGTATTTATCATTTAGCAAAATCACAGGTATACTAGTGATTACTTAGGG
>NZ_JAAHIE010000503.1:0-5165 GCF_010671945.1 Moorena sp. SIO4E2 | reverse complement strand
ACCGGTAAATTGCGCTGATTAACTCACCCACATAGCTTAGAGCACTAAGGGTTACCGATCCAGTTATTAAGATTAGTAGCCAATTGATCAATAACTGTTGAATTAGTGAAAAAATAGAATTCATTGACAATCGTCTCATTTAATAGTAATGACTGGTAGGAGCAGTAACGTTACCTAATGATTATCCGATCTACCAGTCAGATTGTGAAGTCGTTAATTATACCTTACTTAGTGTCAATTGTCAATACCTGTTGGTGAAAGATAATTTAGCTCAATAGTCGGGAGCATCGTCTATTATCTATGGAAAAGGAAAACCAAAAGAATCAAAAGAATCAAAAGACTAAAACTAGAGTCTCCAAAACCTTGAATCTTTTCAGGAACTTTGGCTTAAAGGCAATTCCAATTATGATGGTAAGGAATTCTCTGGTTGAGGAATCAGAACTTACCCTCAATTTCTTAGTCTTAATCATTAGCTCTTGCTTAATTGCTACATTTGGACTAGTGCTCGACAGTGCTGCGGTGATTATTGGAGCGATGATTATTGCTCCTCTGATGTTGCCTTTAAGAGGATTGTCCTTTGCTACCTTGGAAGGAGATTGGCAACTGTTACGGAGTAGTTTTGTTTCCATTGCTGTAGGCACCGTACTGGGGATAAGTTGTTCTTGGTTAGTTGGTACAGTTATCGGATTCCCTGAATTTGGAGCCCAAGTTTTAGCAAGAACTCAACCTAATCTGATTGATTTACTAGTTGCGATCGTGGCCGGGGGAATTAGTGGTTTCTCTAAAATTCGTCCGTCTTTAGAAGATGCGGTACCAGGGACAGCAATTGCAGTAGCCCTCATGCCTCCCCTTTGTGTCGTTGGGTTAACCCTATCCCAGGGAGAATGGGCCTATAGTCAGGGCGCATTTCTCCTCTATATTACTAACCTGATTGGGATTAACCTAGCTTGCATGATCGTCTATGTCTTTAGCGGGTATGCTCAGAGTACTGAACTCAGCCGGTCTTTAAACTGGGGATTCTCGTTAGTGCTGATTGCTGTATTAGTCGTGCCCCTAGGACTTACCTTTTGGGACGTGCTTGAGCAAGGAAGAGTTGAGGAGCCAGTTCAGGAATTGATTAATAAGAGTCGAGTGTTTAACAAACCAGGTATAACAGAAGTTTCTACTTGGAAGATCAATCGGAAAACTAATCCTCCTTCTATCGAAATGGATATCCGTTCAACAAAACCGATTACATCGGAACAGGTACAGAGGTTTGAGGATTCGGTTAATATTAAGCTAGGTAAACCCTTTAAAGTGAGAGTTGAGGTTACTCCATTTATACCAGTGGAATCGCCTAATCCTAAACCTAATTAACTTGAATTGGAGTAAGCATTCAGCTGTCAGTGGTCAGCTGTCAGCCTAATGCTTACAGCGGTTTTAAATTCGGTCAGGTACAAAGTTATGGGTTTTAGGGAGCAGGGAATCGGGAATCGGGAATCGGGAATCGGGAATCGGGAAAAATACTGTGTACCTCACTTATGATTATAATTGCTATAATTTGAGCATAGTTTACCTTAGTAAAACGGATCAAGTGATATTTATTTGATGACATAAAAGGACACAAATAATGGCAATAATGGAGCTTTTTGGGGATGATTAGTAAAATTAGTAATACTGGTAGTAATACTGGTAAATTATTCACTATTGGTCATTCTAATCTCAGTATTGAAGATTTTATTGCTTTACTGAAGCAGCACGAAATTACGGCGGTGGCTGATGTGCGATCGCATCCTTACAGCCGTTACTTACCTCATTTTAGTCAAGCCCCCCTCAAGGCTGAACTATTGTCAGCAGGAATTCGCTATGTGTTTCTGGGTAAGGAGTTGGGGGCAAGACCGGCTGATCTCAGTTGTTATGTTGGTGGTAAAGCGTTATATGAAAAAATTGCCGCCACTGACCTGTTTTCAGCGGGTCTTAAACGGGTAATTCAAGGGGCTGAAACGTACCAAATTGCCTTGATGTGTGCTGAAAAAGACCCGATCACTTGCCATCGGACAATTTTAGTCTGCCAACATTTAGTGAAATCCGGGTTAGAGATTAATCATATTCTCAATGATGGCAGCTTAGAGTCCCATCAGGATTTAGAAGAAAGGCTGCTCAGCTCTCATGGGTTAAATGATTCCCAAATCAATCAACCGAAGCAACTTTCCCTATTTGATGACCCGACATCTATGGATAAGTGGGAGAATTGCTCTCGGGAGGATAGACTTAAGGAAGTTTATCATAGGCAAGGGGATACTATTGCTTATCAAGTAAGCAGTCAGCAGTCAGCAGTCAGTGGTCAGCCTAATGCTTGAAATAAACCTTTCGTAGGGTGGGCATAGCGCTATAGCTGATAGCTGAGAGCTGATAGCTGAGAGCTGAGAGCTGATAGCTGATAGCTTGCCTTATCAAGACCCTGACTATGAATAAAACTATTAATTTATTTACAATTGGGTTTACTAAAAAGAGTGCTCAACAGTTCTTTGAGCTTCTGATTAATGCTGGAGTAAGACGAGTTATCGATACGAGACTGAATAATAAATCTCAATTAGCTGGTTTCACAAAAAAGACGGATTTTGAATACTTTTTGCAGCAAATTGGGAATATTGACTATATACATCGTCTAGAATTGGCTCCGACCAAGGATATCCTAAATACCTATAAAAAAAATAATGGCGATTGGGAAACCTACGAAAAACAGTTCTTACAATTAATTACAGAGCGTGAAATCGAAAAGACAGTATCACCAGATTTATTAGATGGTAGCTGTTTGCTGTGTAGTGAACCTACTCCCCATAACTGTCATCGCCGTTTAGTAGCAGAATATCTGAGTCAAAAATTGGGAACTATAAAAATAGTTCACCTATGATTTATCCCAAATCCCCTTTGCTAAGACCATAGAAAAGCATCAGTCAGCTATCAGCTATCAGCTCTCAGCTATCAGCTCTCAGCTATCAGCTCTCAGCTCTCAGCTCTCAGCTCTCAGCTCTCAGCTCTCAGCCATCAGCCATCAGCTATCAGCTATCAGCTATCAGCTCTCAGCTATCAGCTCTCAGCTATCAGCTCTCAGCTCTCAGCTCTCAGCTCTCAGGCATTCGCCTGTGGCGAAGCTACAGCGAACAGCTTTTGAATAAAATAAGCTGACCGCTGACCGCTGACCACTGACCACTGACCACTGACCACTGACCGCTGACCACTGACCGCTGACCGCTGACCACTGACCACTGACCGCTGACCGCTGAATGCTTACGTCTAAACTAACCTTACTTGGGATTAGATAGCAGCATGACTCAGATTATTTGCTTGGCTAACTCCTGGAAGCGTGGCGAGAGATGTATCGCTGGAATTAATTCCCTTAAACGTCAATGGATTCGTCCTGTATCTGATTTACCGGATGGTCGCATTCCGAAACCAATGCGTCAGATTGCGGGAAGGGAACCAACTTTACTGGATATTTTAGATATTCCTTTGGCTAAAACTGGACCCGACTTTGGCTTTGAGTATGAAAATCTTTTGGTATTACCAGGACAATGGCGACGAGTAGGACAAGTTCCCGCTGGATATCTCAATAAGTTTTGCAGCCGGGAAAAATACATTCTCCATAATAATGAGCGCTATGTAACCGTGAATTTCTTGCAGTCATTACCGGTAGAGCAACGCTGTACACTACAACTGGTGAAAGCTGTGGAGTTCTTGGTTCAACCTATTGGTGTCAGAGATAAGGGTGTAGAAAAATGGGAAGGTTCACTGGTAACAGATTGTGGACAAGAATTGACTGCTACGATTACTGACCCCGTATTTGTTAGGCATTTAGAGTTAGGCTATCGACCACAAAATCAGTGTTTGGTTACGGTTAGTCTCAGCATGCCTTGGCGACCTGATGATTGGAAAAAGGATGGTGATCCTTGTTGGAAGTTGATAGCAGGTGTTATTGAATTACCTAACAAATCAGGGAATAAACTGAGAATAGGAATGGATGATGAGCTTCCTTTTTAGGAATTCAAGTAGGGTGGGCAAAGTAAGATAATCTAGAGTATTCAGAATAATCCAACAGTTTTTGCCCACCATAAAAGTCAAATAAATACCAATTCAAGTAGGGTGGGCAAAGTAAGATAATCTAGAGTATTCAGAATAATCCAACAGTTTTTGTCCACCATAAAAGTCAAATAAATACCAATTCAAGTAGGGTGGGCAAATTAAGATAATCATTAATACTAAAAAAAAATAAACTGTTTTTGCCCACCCTACAACCTAAATGATAACAATTTTATTTCTTTTTGCTACAGAGGATACGGGAATTAGGTCATAAGGTGATAAACTGATAATGTAAGGCGGTGATATAGGGGATTAAGGTGTACCAATATTTTGTGTAATTGGTATTACTAGGAACGAATGCGATCGCATTCTACTAACTAGCTTCCTATAATCAACTAAATCATTCCTTTACCATTGTTTACCATTGACGAAAGTTAATGGATAATCCCTAAGTCAGCATGGGAGACCCTAGTGATGCTAGTTGAGTTCAGCGTAGAAAATTATCGCTCATTTAAAGAGCGCCAGACCTTGAGCATGGTGGCATCTAAGAAAAAAACTGGCGAGAATAGCAATAGTTTCCCGATGCCTAATGTTAAGTCTCTGCGCCTACTCACCAGCGCTGTGGTCTACCAAAACTTCTTGAAATGTGAGAGCCTTGTGTCTTTAGACCGAGGGTGAAACAGAGAGACTGGGTTGACCCAGTCGTGTCTCTAAGCGTCTTTCTTTATTTCAGATCTAATAATTTTTTATACAAGTTCTCCCACACTGGTATTTGATTCTCTAGCTGATAATTGAAGCCACTTCCAAGTAGTCCCAGTTAGCCAAACGGTATGGGGCTTCTTCAATTCATAATGATGTACGGGTACTCCCCGCATTCTTTTTCTGGTTTTCCACTCATTTATTGTTGACATCTTCAGAACCAACCTCTCTACTAAGAGTATATAAAAAAACAAGGAGGTGATGACAAGTGTACAAGACCATTCCAGTCAAAGCTAGTTTTTCAGAGGAGGAAAAAGCCTTTTGGTTGTTCCAATGCGAGAATGCTAATAGCCTAGGGAATTGTGCAACTTATTATGCGAAGCAAAAACATTACTCTTGGTTGGAGC
>NZ_JAAHIE010000502.1:0-5185 GCF_010671945.1 Moorena sp. SIO4E2 | reverse complement strand
AGCTAATGCTAGGAAAACAGGTATCTTAGAGAACATTGTTTTTTTTACTAACCCCCTTTTGCTTAACTTCAGCTACTCCTTAGCTACTCCTTAATTGCCAGGATTCATGTGCTTTATTTGTAAGTAATCAGGTATCAGCTGACTACTGACTGCTGATAACTGACGGCTGAATGCTTACGAATTTTCTACAGGATTAGTCTGGCTTTGCTCCTGTAACCAATTCTGAAATAGAGATTCTAAAATTGCCTCTCTAACTGATTCACTTAGTTCCGTTGGAAACCACTTCTCAACTCTGAGGATATGATAGCCAAGTTTAGTTTGAATCGGTCCGATCACTTCCCCTTCTTTAGCGTCATAAATTCCTTTAGCAATGTCTTGGGAAAGTTCTACTAGAAAGCGAATCCCCACAAAACCGCCATTTTCTTGAGACTGTTTGCCCTTCGAGTGTTCCAGTGCTAAAGCACAGAAAGAAGCGTTGTCATAGCGGAGTGCTTTAACTATTTTCAAAGCCTGGGCTAGGTCAACCACAAGAATTTGAGAGAGGGCGACTCGTCTATAGTTTTCGCGATTGCTAATATAATCACTATCGACAGATCCTCCAAACAGATGCTCTTTTAATTTCTTCGTCAACAGCTCGACTTTAATGCCTTCAGACCACTCTTCTACAGTAATCTTTTGCTCATAAAACCAAGTATTGGTTTCAGTAACCCCTAGCAACTTGTGCTCTAAACGAAAAGCATCTCCAGCCGCTTGCCATTCCTGATCGGAAACTGTAATACTAAGTTCCTCACACACATCCAAAATCAAGGCATCTTGTTCAGCTAAGCTAGCAATTTCACCAAATTTCCTGGAACGGCGCAGGTAAGCAATAATATCTGCATCCGTGACTGGGGAAGTTTCTACTACTACCGGTTTTTCTAAGGTTTCTGTCGTTTGTGTCATGGCTTTTTGTGATTAATCAATTGTGTAGTTTAACAGTATAAATTCTGTAAGCTATCAGCTATTAGCGTGTCGCGTATCAGCGTGTCGCGTATCAGCTATCAGCAAAAGACCAACGGCTGACAGCTGACGGCTGATAGCTGACCTCTCATCTATAAATAACAACAGGTTCAGGTTGGTAAATCAAGTGTTCAGGTGGAATTTCTTCAATATTGATGCGGTTGCGATGTAAATCGCCATAGAGATTTAGATAATCTAGTTCAGCCTGGGTTAGTTTGCCTTTCTGAATGCCTTTGATTGCTGCATCAACTTCTTCACGAGAGCTCCAACCTGCCAAAGCAAGATCCACACAGTTCTGACTTAAAGAATAGCGATATAAATCTGGTACTGAAGGTATCCAGCAGTTTTCTGGTAGCTCCTCTGGGGGAGTCCAAAGAATACTCTGCATTCCAGCTGACTTAAACGTAACAATACCCGGTCGCTGGGGGTCTTCGGGAGCTAAATCCGCAAACACCTTTTGCTGAGCAGTGCGGTGAGCAACATTATGGCGAACCATGGCCACATCTAATAAAGGGCTATTTAGCCACTTTCGGGCAAGATCGTGGTCGTGGAATGAGGCACCAATATAGCGCACAGCACCCATTTTTTTTAGACGTTCTGAAGTTTCAAATACTCGTTCTATGGTGCGCTGATAAACTGTATTGGGACCGCGTAGATCGTTAGAAATATTCAAGCATTTCTCGAAATTATCCCCATTGTCAGCATCAATCCAGCCCCAAAAAAATATATCAATGTAGTCAATTCCCAAGTCTACAAACTGATCGTATAGATAAGTCAATATGGCATCGGGACTCCTGGTCATGTAAGTTACCGTTGCCAGAACTACCTGCTCTCGAACTGAGGAACCCCTTCCACACAGCTGGCGCAGCGCCCCAGCCATAGAACTGTAGAGATAGTGATGTAGATCGCTGGAGTAGAAAAAGTAGTTGATTCCTTGGTCAAAGGCGTAGAGAGTATCCTCACTAGAAATGTGTCCCCCACCACCTAATCCCAGGCAGCTCACGGTTAAGTCAGTGCGTCCTAGTTTGCGGTAAAAAGGTAAATTTGATTTTGGGAATTTAACTCTAGATTTAACTCTAGCAGAAACCGTGTCTTGAGCAGGGGATGCGGTCAGGGTGCTTGTCAGATCAGTTAGCTTCATAACTCTAACGGAGTATAGATGTCTTCAGATTTGGCATTTAGGTAGCAGTGCTGCAATTCAATCTCCAACAGAGAAAATTCTTGCAGAATTGCTGCCATGCGAGCTTCTGGAGAATCGTCTCCTTTGTGGTGAGCTTCCAATAAGCCATTAGCAACAATTTGACAGCGGTTCATGCCAAAACTTTCTTGGTCAGCAAATTTCTGGTCTGGTTCTTCCGCTAACCCCAATCCTGGCGCTAGGAATTTGGTGAACAGGGGTACTTCTGGCTTAAAATGGGATTGGTGTTCTGTATAAACCTTCCGAAGCACTAACCGCACTGCTTCATAGTCGTTGTTGTCAAAGTAGAGTACTCCTGAGTCGTAGCGGTTGTAATCCTCAGGATTATAGAGAACCTTAAAAGAGAATGGCACCGAGATTTGATTTAACTGTTGCGTCAGGCTACCCATTACCGCCACTGCACCTTCAGCGGTTAAGTTGAAGTAGATGCGGACAATTTCCCCTTCACTATCTGGATGCCCATAGTCATAGGTACCGAGATTACCCACTGCCATATAGAATCCGTTTTGTACTAGATTCGGAGGTAGCAACACCGCAACGTCGTCCCCAACTGCGGGAGATTGTGCTTCTGGTTGTAAATGCTCCTCCGGCTCGATATGTAGAGTTAAACCCCCCTTATTTACTGCCAGAGTGCCATCACTTTCTTGCCTTAGCACCAACCAATCCGGGTCAAAGTAGCCTTCACCGGTATTGCTTTCATCCAATCGCTGGTAGAATTTTAGGTCTATCCCCAGGTAAGTATTGTTTTCTAAATTTTGGTGCAGGGTCAGGTCATCTGAATCGCCATTGAGGGCTAGACCATCTTTTAGCGAACCGTTGTAGTAAAGCCCGTAGAGAAAACTCCGCAGTTGCAAACTCAGATACTTTTTTTGCAAATCTAAGGGCAATTGCCCAAAGCGTTCTACTACCTCAGCTGGAAGTTCCAAGGGTTTGTAATCTCGATGGCGAATAGAGAAGTTGGACTTCTGAATCTCAAGCTGGTTGACAATGTCTTCTAGTGCAGTTCGCAGCTGCTCCGGTACAGCATCTGGCAGTTGATTTGGTAGTGATTCAAGTAATTGCATAGTTTTGTGGTTTGAAAATTGTTATTAGACATCTCCAGAAACTCGGTTTTGACCCAGGCAGTGCAAGGGTTTGAGGTTAATTTTTGGAGATGTCTATTTGTTATAGCAAAGGGAGTAGGGAGTAGGGAGTAGGGAGTAGGGAGTCGGCAGTCGGCAGTCGGCAGTCGGTAACAAAAATTATCACAATTCATTTAGGTACCCTATCTAGCGGTTTCTAGCCAAAAGAGGCACACATGTTTTTTTTACCTGTTCTCTATTGCCTATTGCCTATTGCCTATTCCCTATTGCCTATTCCCTATTCCCTATTCCCTATTCCCTACCAATTTTAAACTTGGTGCAAGATCTGATTAAGACCAATCAGTTCTGATTCCTCGATACCAAAAACTGTTCGGATCGATGCTTCTGGACGGCATAACAAGCTCTTAGCTACTTGAAGCATACAGATCCCTGTATTGCCAAAGGATTTCTGGTACTCAATTATGGACTGGATGGTTTGAATCAAGGCTAGACCAGAAAATTGCATCACCCGCTGCAAAAAATTAGGATAGCGCTCTAAAATTTCTGGAAAGCGATCGCAATAAGTCCGAATCAGGGCAGCTATGGAAGGTTGGATCTGTTCCAGGGGAGTCATAGCTAGATTCAATGCTTCTTCAATATCAATCGACTTACTAACCGCCAGACTACTTAGCCAGATGGTCAGGTAACTGGTGATAATTGAGCCTAAATCAAAGGCTGGGTCTCCCCAACTAGAGCGCTCCCAGTCAATTAGTCTAAGTCGAACGATGCCATCTGACTCTGGGGCTGACGTTGCTTGCTCCCAATCGTTGGGTAAAAGGATATTGTTCAACTTCAGGTCATTGTGAACCAGACAACAAGCATCGAAACTATTACTCAGTTTAGCGATCGCTTTTCCGAGGCTATCGTAGCGCTGATACAGGGCAAAGAATTTCAGACCATCTACGGGTACTTGACTAAATATTTCCGGACCAATCCGTTCCAAATCCTTACTCAGATTCTGAGCCTGATCAGGGGATGGCTCTGCTGATTTTTCCGAGAAAAAGTCCTGATAGTCCTGACCACCCAAGGTTGCACGATGAATACTAGCTACCATGGCTCCAATTGAGCTAGCGATCGCTTTCGGAAAGACATTCTCCTTACCGTAGAACTCGCTTAGGTCTTGATAGTCACTCAGGTAGTTAAAAACAATAATGGAATTATCTGGATCGAAATGGAGAACCTCAGGTAGCCAAGACCCCAGGTGACTCACCTCTGGGAATTGTCGTAAAAACTCTTGAGAGCGCCATTCCTTCAAAAACTCACCTACGGTTTCACCGTCTTGGTGGTAAGGCTCTTGTTTAACTAGGAGCTTACGACCTTCTGGTAAGGTCAGGAGCAAATTAAAGTTCTTCGCAGGCTTTGGTTCAATTTTACCCAGACTTTTTTCCTGTTCAGTACAGATTCCCTGGTCAATCAGGTACTCGAAAACATTTTTAAAACTTAATAAAAATGGCATAGTTATTTTAAAGAAAAAATTAACAAAAAAAATAATGGCTGACAGCTGACGGCTGACAGCTGATAGCTGATAGCTGATAGCTGATACCATCCTTAATTATTTATCTTTAGTTATTCAGCCCAAAAAGTCAATAGAATCAGCTTTAATTTTTGGACATAACGTCTTGATTAAGGTCTTATGGTTGGGGATTTTTGCAAATAATCAATCGGAGCCACAAGGACTCCGATTGAACTGATATCTTGGGTAAGCATTCAGCTATCAGCTATCAGCTTATAGCAATTCTCATAGCTATGAGGTACACAATTTCGGGATTTTAGGTAATAGGTAATAGGTAATAGGGATGCGCTGCATCTTCAGGTGCGACCCGAAGGTGCGCGCCTCCTAGGCCGGGGAACCCGGCCTAGGAGGCGC
>NZ_JAAHIE010000501.1:0-5194 GCF_010671945.1 Moorena sp. SIO4E2 | reverse complement strand
ATCCGACCCCGTGTAGTTAAAGCACCTGCTAGCTGAACGCGATCGCGTGCGCGTAGCGCATTAGCTGATAGCTGATAGCTGACGGCACTTCAAGTAGCGTGCGCGTAGCGCATTAGCTTACATCTCAACAATCACAACAGGGGTTTAAAGTTCAGAGTTAAGATAATCTAGATTAGACCAGCTTAATCTAGACATACACAACCGATTATTTCATTCGGGAACAGCTTTTGTCAACTATGCTCATTATCAAGGTCTGGTTATGATTCGGTTAATGCTGGCTAACCCTGAACTGCAAAAAGCCGATCTAGAAAAGTTTTTGCATAATTTCATTCATGCTGGTAAACTCTTCATGCTGGTACACTAGGTGAAGCTGTTAAAGGATAGAAGACATCATGAAAGATAGCAAAGACTTTTACGAAGGGATCGGATTGACTTTGCTCGATCCTCAAAATGAGACGGAAGGAGTCAGGGAGTATCAGAAGTTAGAAGAAGAATTTATCAAGAGAACCTTTGAAGGGGTGGATAGTGTTCTGGAGGTAGGATGTGGTGAGGGACGTTATCTTCGTCATCTTGCCCCCCTTGTCGGCAAGATCACAGGAATTGATTTTGCCGAACAACTGGTAAACATAGCTAAAGAATCAACTGCAACTTTTGATAATGTAAAAGTCATTCTCGGAAGAGCGGAACATTTACCTACTCTGGTTCAAGAAAGGTTTACTCATGCTTTACTGGGATGGAATACCATCGGCAATATTCCTCAAGAAGTTCATGAAATTATTTTCGATAATCTCGAAAAATTAGTAGACAAAAAGATATTTATTTCGACTTTTAAATGTGCTCAAGAAGTCATGGATGAGCGCTTACGCTTTTATGCTAAAACCGGTTTAAAAGTAGAAAGGATCAATGGCAATCAAGTGATTTTAGAACGGGGTTCCCATTTTCCTAATGCTTATCCTTTCAGCTATTTTCAGGAATTGCTTGAATCAGTAGGATTTTCTATGGAAACTCATGATTTGGGCTTTGTTGGTGTGATGATCGAAGGAACTAAAAAATAACTTGACTGAATGATATTTTCCCCACCTTGAGGAAAATATCAACAATCACAACAGGGCTTTAAAGGTCAGATTTAAGGTCATAGGCATATACCGTAGCCTCCCCATGGGAAGCACGCCCCGCAATCGCTCCATTGATTAGCTCCTTTGCAGAGCCATCCCCTAGCACCGCTTCGACCTGAGCCACAAACTGGCTCATTTCAGCAGGTGTCAGCAACGCAAATGCCACATCTGTTGACCGCCAACCAGGGTCGAGGCTAAGCCTCACCATCTGTTCATCCTGGGCTTCAATCCAGTGGGATTCCGCTGGGGTTACATTACCAGTCATGGTGAACCCCATTTTCTCCATCAGCGATGTGAACCAAACACCCTCGGTCACGGACCAGACCGAATCCAGACGCTCCCACGCTGATTCTGGAAATAGGTTAAAATGCCAGTAAGCTTTACGACGCTGCTCTCGGCTAGTCGTGACAAGTACAAGTCGTCCACTAGGTTTCAGCACTCGTTTGGCTTCCCCGATCGCCTGCTCACATTGCTCCGTTAAAGATGCTGAATGGACGTCTTCCCCTCCAAGGTGGTGTAGCACTTGGGCCAACAGCACTAGGTCAAAGGAACCGTCTTCAAAAGGAAGCTTGGTGACAGAACCCACCTCAAAGCTGGCATTGTCCAAGTCTTGACAATGTTCTTTGGCGATCGCAATCCGCGCGGAATCGGTGTCAATTCCCACAACTTTACTCGCCACCTCAGCAAGGTATCGTGCGTGCTGCCCTGTGCCGCAGCCAGCGTCTAACACCATATCTCCTGGCCGGACAAATCCCAAGATCTCTTTTACCCCAAAGGGGCTGCGTGCTTGGTTGTATTGGGCCGCTGACTGGTCTGAATTGTTGTCGCCGTAACCAGCCTGATTGTCATCTTGCTTCAGGTAGTGCTCGATATTATATGGTTTCCTTGGCATCCCCTGTTTCCCCTACATAACGCTCTGTCCGCAGATCGGGGTCGTGGGCCACCACCCGGTGCATTCGGCGCAGGCCAAGGTAGTCTGCCCTAGCCAGGTGCTGCACTCCAAAGTTGTCCCAGATCACCACATCCCCCTTAGTCCAGGAATGGCAAAGAACCTGGTCTGGACGGTTGGCTTGCTCAAAGACGCGGTTCAAAAGTTCCGTACTCTCCTCTTCCGACATTCCTACCAAGGACACCGTGAAATTTGAGTTCAGATAGAGCAGTGGCACACCTGTGTCGGGATGCTTAATCACTGCCGGATGAATAGCCTGCACGTCATTAGTCACATCATCCGGTCGGTTGACCCGGGCATAACCCTTCTGGAGAGAGTGGAGAGCGCTGATACCATGCAACTGCTCCCTTAGTTCTGGTGAGAGATTGCGGTACATTTGGTTAGCATTTTGGAAGCAGGTATTACCACCGTTAGGAGGCAGGATAAACCCACATAATACGCTGGCCCGGGATGGGTTCATTCGCCAACTCATATCTGAGTGGAATAGGAAGGAATCCGCTGGAATCCCCGTGTCACCCATGGTTTCCAGAATTTGCACCTTGCCAGTGCTGTCTTTGGGTGCGTTTACTGGGTGGTAGTTCTCGATCTTCCCGAAAAGCCCCGCCAACTTTAACAGACTTGCATCAGCTTGGATTGGTTGATCACCGAAACTGCCTCCGTCAGGAGGGATGATCACTACCCCATTTTCGTAGAGCAGCTCTCGAATGCGATCGCATTGTTCTGGGGAATTAAGATCAACGTTCGTCAGCTTCACCCCAAAGGGTTTGAGTTGATGGACTGCAAGAGTGGATAAGGTTTTCATGGATATTGAACTGTTTAACTGGTAAACCGTTATGATACACTGGTAATTCTCTGTTCCAGAATATCCGGCTCAATCTCTTCAGGTTTAAAAACTAAATCAGGTTTGAGGTAGTGTAACGGATAATCTTGGCGCATCCGTTTGTAGCCTGCACTAGTAATATTGAGCACAATGGTGTCCTTTTTCCCTATTTTACCCGCTTCAACTGCTTGAATTAAAGCACCAGTAGCAACACCGGCAGCAGGACTAACATCTATTCCTTCCAATTTTTCAAATAAAATTCTTGCTTTCTCTGATTCGTCATTAGTCACACCATACATTTCTCCCTCAGTATCAGCCAATGCTTCATAAAGTCCTCCTGCAAGAGAGTAAGCCGGGTTTCGGTTGGTAAGTACCTTTGCAGAAACCTGACTAATGGATTTTTTTGCTTCTATTTCGCTCAAAGCAGTAATGTCTCGACTACCTGCTTTCCAGGCATCGGTCATGGGGGTAAAAGGAATATTTTGACAGAGGTGAAGCTTGATTTTTTTGTTGCCAAATCTGCCATCTGCTAAAAATCTGAGATTGGCTTCGTAAGCTGAAATCCCACCAGTACCGGAACCCACAGCTTGGAAATAGTGATCAGGAATTTCCCCAATGGTTACTGTAGCATCCACAACGGTTAGCCCCATGCCATCCCGTCTGGCTACATTTTTAGCTCCTCCTTCCGGAAAGAAACCCTCTAATTCACTGATAATTTTTCCGATCCGAATGGCATCGGAGTAGTCACTATTCCCACCAACAGCAATCAGACGAACACAAGAATCAAACGGCTCCTTTGACCAGATGGCGGATAAATTTTGCTCTGGAATGACCAAGCAAAAGGGAATCTTCAGCTTAGAGCAAACCGTAGCAAACGCTCGGCCAGTATTTCCAGCTGAAGCAACGACTAGGGTTTTGGGGTTATCCTCTGGTATTCTAGCTAATATCGGGAAAGCTTCTAATTCTTTAAACGAACAAGTAGAAAGATCAGCATCTCGCTCTGGCCAGTAGCCATTGAAACAAATGAAAAGATGATCTAATCCGAGATGGTGAGCCAGATTTTTGCTTTGATAAGTAATCGGTTTACCTTCTGTCTCTAAGTATCGATCAACCGGTAGCCAATCGATATATCGGAATAAACCTGGGAGATTCTCTTTGACTTCTAGCTTTTCGTTAGGATAGACAGCACGCAGAAGGGATGGCTCATGTTCTTCGTCACAGCAAAGGCGGAAAGGGTCTGGTTCATAGTCTTTTCCACACAACGTGCAACGCAGGATATATTTGAGTTTAGACTTCATTGTGATTAGTCCTTGGCTACCGCAATATTATAACAGGTAGTTAAAAATAGTCCGATTTGGAAGTCGGGAGTCGGGAGCGGTGCGACCCGTGGCGAATTTAATTCGCCAACGGAAAGCGCACCGAGGGAGTCGGGAGTCGGGGGAGATTTTTATGAAGTATAATGATCCTGGTATAGTTTGAGGGTTAATAAAAAAAAGCGACACTCTTTGCTGAGCATCACTTTTTTTAGGTCTATAGCAGTCGAAGTAAAGGTTAAAACATCGGTAAGCATTCAGCGGTCAGCCGTCAGCCGTCAGCCGTGAGCTAAAAGCTCACGCTACTTGAGGTGCCGACGTAATAGAGATTAAAATAATGCTGACCTCTTTTATTCAAAAGCTGATAGCTGCTAAGCATTCAGCCGTCAGCCGTCAGCCAAAGGCTGATACGCGACACGCTGATACGCGACACGCTGATAGCTGATAGCTTACAGATATAGTTATGTTCCCTGTTCCCTTTAAACCAAAAAACTATCTCCTATTAATAATAGGTTCCCGACTTACGATGATGCAGAGCAGTTACTCCATCAGATAGCACCTTCCCATTTTTAACTACCCCATAAACTAGCCAGTGGTCACCACATTCCATCCGATTTTCTACAGTACATTCCAAATAAGCTAGGGCATCACTTAGTATTGGACAACCATTCTCTGATTCTTCGATCTTTATCCCACCAAATCGGTCTTCACCAGGTCCAAATGGTTTAAGAAACTGTTTCATCAAGGGTAAATGTTTCCCATCTTCTAACACATTCAATACAAAGTTATCCCCAGTGTGCATCAAAGACTCAACTGCTCGTTCTTTAGCTACCGCTACGGTTAACCCTGGAGGCGTAAAGGTAGCTTGAGATACCCAGGAAGCTAGCATCGCTCCGGTCAGGTCTTGTTGTTTAGTAGTCACAACACACAGTGAACCAATCAACCGTCCCACCGCTTGCTCCGTGCGGGCAGCGGAAGACTCACCAGCAGGTTGCTT
>NZ_JAAHIE010000500.1:0-5199 GCF_010671945.1 Moorena sp. SIO4E2 | reverse complement strand
TGGGTTGCCAACAAATTTGATCGGAGCGCAACGCCTTGCCCCCCTAGAGGAGGAAAATCCAGAAACTATAGCGCTAGAAATTGCCCAGTCTGGGCGACAGCAGGATGTCAATCGATTGATTGAACGGATTGGAAGCAATGATTACAGGCTAATTGTGATTCATGGAGAATCAGGGGTGGGCAAGAGTTCTCTGGTGAATGGGGGATTAGTACCAGGGTTGAAACAGACTGTAATTGGTACAGAAGATGTGTGGCCTGTAGTGATGGCAGTCTATAGCAATTGGGTAGAAGAATTGGGACGGTTATTGGTAGAGGCATTAACCGGAATAAATATAGAGACATTGCATGGAACATCTCTACAAAGCCCAGATATTATTATACAGCAATTGCGGCAAAATGAACAGCACAATTTGCGGACAGTACTGATTTTTGACCAGTTTGAAGACTTTTTCTTTGTTTACCTGGATAAAGCTCAGCGACGGCAATTTTTTGAATTCCTAGAAGAGTGTGTTACTAGTCCGTCAGTTAAGGTGATTCTGTCGATGCGGGAGGATTATCTCCATTATTTACTGGAGTGCGAACGGGCACCATGGTCGGGTAGCCCTAATCCCATGGCCAGTATGGAAATTATTGGCAATGACATATTAAGTAAACATGTGCGCTATCCTTTAGGTAATTTTTCCCGAGATGATGCTAAGTCGGTGATTGAGCAAGTAACTAAACAATCATCTTTTGACCTAGAACCAGCTTTGATTGAAGAATTGGTACAGGATTTAGCTGGGGAATTATCGGAAGTACGTCCGATGGAATTGCAGATAGTAGGAGCGCAATTGCAGGCGGAGAGTATTACTACCCTGGAACACTATTGGGAACGGGGTTCAAAGCAAGGATTGATGGCGCGGTATTTGACTGGAGTAGTGGAAGATTGTGGACCAGAGAATCAGCAGGTGGCGGAACTGGTGCTATATTTACTAACAGATGAAACAGGCAATCGTCCCCTGAAGACTAAAGCTGAGTTAGCGAATCATTTAGGAACAGAAGCTGATAAATTAGAGTTGGTATTAAGGATTATAGTAGAGTCGGAGTTGGTAGTTAAGGTACCGGATAGTGTGGCTGAACGCTATCAATTGATGCATGATGATATGGTTTCTTATCTACGACAACCAGCACTGAAGTTAGATGAGTTAATAACAAAACTAAAACAAGCTGAGCAGGCTAAGCAGGGATTGGCAAACTCTAACCAAAAAGCCAGCCATCAGATTAGGATTGGGTCAGCAGTATTGAGCCTGACATGGGTTAGGTAAACGGACACAACAAATTGGCTCTAGCTTCGCTGGCACTGAGAATTTCCATTGGCATCTAACTAATGTACAACTTACTGTACCACTTCCAAAAGCAATGCAGTCGCTCCTCATAAGCGACTGCATCAACACAATATAGCAGGGGAAGGAAAGGAAAAATTGGCTCAAACTCAGACATTCACGGTCTGGAGCTGCTAAAACCTGATCACCGCAAAACCCTATCAGTATTAGGGCGTTGCTGAATTAAGGAATGAATGCGCGATCATTTGGTTTGATTGAAGCCCCCTAAATCCCCCAATTCTGGGGGACTTTGATAGTTTTGTTCCCCCCAGAATTGGGGGGCTAGGGGGGCAAAACCATACGCATAATCAGCAACGCCAGTATTAGAAGCTTTAGGAGGTTGACTACCACGAATATCCCGCCAAATTTGAGTAGCTGCTAAAGCTCCATCGGCAGCAGCAATGACAACCTGATTCAGTCCTACCTTTAAATCACCAATGGCAAAGATCCGAGGATGGGAAGTGCGGGCCATTTTATCTGTAACCAGATTCCCTCCCTTCTTCTCCAAATCAAATGTGTCTAGATATTGGGCATGATATTTGGAGCCCATAGAAATCAAGCCAGCTTCCAACTCAATTACTCCACCATCCGTTAATTCTACTCCAGTCATCTGATGGTCTTCCCCTAAAAATTGCTCAACTGGGGTTTCTATGATTTCATAACCCTGTTGTTCTATTTTTTGTCGCAATTCATCATTTACATCGAACAATCCTTGGGTAAATAAAGTAATTTCCGAAGTAAACCAACCCAGAGGAAAAACCACTTCCGCATTACCTGCTGTGCTGGCAAATACCCCCACCTTTTTATCAGCCATTTCATATCCATCACAAATCAGACAGACATGGAGGTTATAACCTGCGTAGTCATAGACATTTCGCATATTTTCCAAAGCTGGCAGATAGTCAATAATGCCACTAGCAGCAATCAGGTATTTAGCTCGAAAGGTATAGTTTTCACTATTGTTTCGACCAACTTTTACTCGTACAGCAAACGTCTCACCCTCATCAATTACTTCTTCGACAAAAGCATCTAGTATATCACCACCGATAGACAAATAATGCTCTTTACCTTGTCTAAGAACAGAACGACCAGGGGTATCGGGAGGTAAACCCAGGTAATTGTGGAGTTCCTGCATCCAAAAAGAGCGGGCTTTGCCTTTATCGATAATCAACGTATTGAGTAAGTAACGCTGGAGATAGATTCCCGCAGAAAGACCTCCTGCGCCACCTCCCACAATAATGGTGTCGTAAATTTTGTCAGTGGATTCTTGAAGATTTTGTTTTTTGAGTTTCATGATATTACCTCTGTAGTGGGTTGGAATAAAATCTATCGTAAGCATTCAGCGATCAGCGGTCAGTGGTCAGCGGTCAGTGCTCAGCAGTCAGCTGATATAACAGAGATTAAGCCAATGCTTACCTATTTGATTCAAAAGCTGAAAGGTAAGCATTCAGGCGTCAGCCTTCAGCCTTTAGCTGAAAGCTGAAAGCTGATAACTGATAGCTAATAGCTGATAACTGATAGCTGAAAGCTGATAACTGATAGCTAATAGCTGAAAGCTGAAAGCTGATAGCTGAAAGCTGATAGCTGAATACTTAAACTATTCAAATGAAATTTGAAATTAATTAAGATGTCCTGTTTTAACGTAAATTAAACAGCCTTCTTGACTAAAGGGAGTATGAGTACTGCCATCAGGATTGCGTATCCAAGTTCCTTTAGGATAAGTTCCATGTTCATCTTCAAACACCCCTTCAATCACATAAATTTCTTCTCCACCAAAATGACTATGGTGTTTAAAAATAGTTCCAGGTTCCCATTTAACTAGAGCAACATTTTCTGTACTATGAGTATGTAAGGGCATTACCTGTAATCCTTTAACTAAACCTGGAACCCAAGAATTATTAGTTGTATCGATTACTACTCGCTCTTGATCGTCAGGAGACATTTGCCATAGTTTCACCAGAATCGTACAACCTGATTCACTTTTAGGAGTATGGCTTGAACCTACGGGATTGCGGACATAAGTACCAGAGGGATAATCTCCTTTTTCATCAGAAAATATGCCATCTAAAACTAGAAATTCTTCACCACCACCATGAGTATGAGCAGAAAAGAAACTACCAGTCTGATAGCGAACTAGAGAGGTTGCTCTAGCTACTTCCTCTCCATCCCTTTCCAACATCCGACGCTGTACACCAGCCATAGGAGAATCAACCCAAGGTAGCTCTTCGCTATAGACAACAACTCGCTGAGTTAAATCTGCATGAATCTGCATGGCAACCTCCTGACATTATGTTTATTGTTGGAATCTCTAATTATTGCTTGAGATTGCTAGTACCATCACCACCAGCATCAACCCCACCATCCACAGGAAGAATCACGCCGGTAACCCAATTGGCATTAGCCAGATACAGCACTGCATCAGCAATATCTTTCGGTGTGCCAACTCTGCCAAGAGGCTGCTGCTGATTCAAATCATCCACAGTTTCTTGGTTCACTTCCCCCAGCAATGGTGTAAGAACAATGCCAGGGGCTACAGCATTAATCCGAATCTTGTCTGCTGCTAGCTCCACAGATAAGTTTTTTACCATTGCTGTGATAGCAGCCTTCGCCATAATCGGTGCAGAAGACGGCAAAGCCTTAATCCCATTAAATGCAAGTATTGTACTGATGTTGACGACCGCGCCGCCATCCCCCTGCTTTCTCATCTGTTTGACGGTTTCCTGGGTTAGTGCAAAAGTACCCCTTACATATCCCAGGTACCGTGAGAGCTCGTCAATTGTGTAATCAGTGAAGTTCTTGACGGCAAAGATGCCTGCATTATTAATCAAAACATCAACTCTACCAAACTTGGCAACGGTCTCAGTAACCATTTTAGGAGCGAATGTAGGATCAGTAATGTCCCCTGCTATAATCTGGATGCGATCAGGCTGATTCAGCTTTTGGGCTGCACTTTCAAGCTTTGAGAGAGTTCTGCCATTGATCATTACATTTGCCCCAGTGTTCAGAAACCCTTCAGCAATTGCATAGCCTATGCCAGTTGCGCCACCTGTAATAATAACAGTTTGAGTGGCCATACTATTTACCTCCAATTTAGTTCAACGATTCTTATCGGTTTACACCTCATGACAGCTAAGTAGTGGGAAATAACTAAGACTAATTGTTAGCTCTGTCTAAAGTTTTGCCAATGTTGACAAAACTTTAGACAGAGCTAACAATTTTTGTCCGACTACTTATACTGTCATTATACCTAATTATGGTTGACTAATTTTCCTGACTACTTAGGGTAATTAGAACGAACAAAGTTGCGAATGTAATTAGCAATCAACTCTAGATCTTCCTCAAGGGCAAAATGACCGGTATCTAGGATATGGAATTCGAGGTTTTTGAGATCCCGCTTGTAGGGATGGGCTCCTTCTTCGGGAAAGATGTAGTCACCTTTGCCCCAAACAATTAGGGTTGGAGGTTGAAACTGACGGAAATATTCCTGCCATTGTGGGTAGAGACTCGGGTTAGTACCATAGCTGTAAAACAGTTCCAATTGAATTTCTTTGTTGCCAGGACGGTCGAGCAAATATTGGTCGTGGAACCAATTGTCTGGAGCAATGGTTTCTGGATTGCGCACTCCATTAGTGTATTGCCACTTAGTCGATTCGAGGGTTAGAAAATCCGCTAGAACTTGAGCATTTTCAGGAGTTTTGTCCTGCCAGTAAGCCTTGAGTGGTTCCCAAAACTCTCGCAAACCTTCTTCATAGGCATTACCATTCTGCACAATCAGCCCTAGGGCGTGTTTTCAAAGTTTTCGGCAAGATTATGATCCCCCCCAGCCCCCCTTAAAAAAG
>NZ_JAAHIE010000050.1:0-25913 GCF_010671945.1 Moorena sp. SIO4E2 | reverse complement strand
TCCACTGGAGCAAGCCGAAAGGCAAACCGAAAGGTTGAGGATATTCAGGAGCTGGATGAGGCGAAAGTTTCACGTCCAGTTCTGAAGCGGAGGTGCCCTGGGTAATACCAGGCATCGACCGTAACAGGGGAGTTTGAGGGGGCGAAATTCCCCATCCCTGCGACGGGTGGGGATGGATAGCCCCTTGGCCGTAGGCCACGCTAAGCGAACAAAAACTTTTAGCGATGGGTTGACGATGTACCACAAAATATATATAATGGTACATATGTCGATAAATGAGGTCAAAGCAATAAGACATCAAGCAGTCAAGGTCAGGATCTATCCAACTCAAGAACAAGTTCATATACTTGCTCAGCACTTTGGCTGTGCCCGCTGGTGGTGGAATTATGCATTGAATCAGTGCATAGAAACCTACAAAGAAACCGGTAAAGGGTTGTCTCGCGCTGCCCTCAATGCTATGTTGCCAAAACTCAAAAAAGATAAAGAAACTGAATGGCTAAAAGATTGCTACTCTCAGGTGTTGCAAGCTGTGAGTCTAAATCTTAGCCGTGCATATCAAAATTTTTTTGAGGGTAGAGCAAAATATCCTAGATTCAAGTCATATCATCATCGCCAATCAATCCAATATCCACAGCGCGTATGCCGCGTAGGAGATTGCCTTAAGTTTCCTGGAAAACTGGGAACTGTCAAGGCAATAATACACCGACCATTAGATGGAGAAATCAAGACTGTTACCGTCAGCAGGACTCCGTCTGGGAAATACTATGCTTCTGTGCTGATGGAGTATGAATCAGAGGACAGGCAGCCTTCCACAGAAGGAAAGGTTATCGGGATTGATTTGGGCATCAAAGATTTTGCGATCACCTACGACGGCGAAAAGACCTCTAAATTTGGTAATCCCAAGCATCTAGCTAAATACGAAAAAAAATTAGCCAAAAAGCAACGTATCGCTGCTCGAAAGAAGAAGAGCAGTAACGGGCGAAAAAAAGCCAGAAAAATTGTAGCTAAAGTATACGAACGGATTGGAAATGTCCGCCAAGACTACCTGCATAAGCTATCCAGAAAAATAGTTGATCAGAATCAAGTAGTGGTAGTCGAAAACCTAAATGTCAAGGGCATGGTTCGTAACCATAAACTAGCTAAAGCAATATCTGACCTGGGTTGGGGAATCTTTGTCAATTTCCTTTCTTATAAGTGTGAAAAAGAAGGAAAGGTATTGGTTGAGATAAACCGGTGGTTCCCCAGCTCTAAAACCTGCTCTAATTGTCATTATCAAATCAAGGAGTTACCGCTTGATGTAAGGGCTTGGACTTGTCCAAGTTGTGGAACTCATCACGACAGAGATGGTAATGCGGCAAATAATATCAGAGCAGAAGGTATCAGAATGCTATCCTCCTCTGGGACGGGGGAGGTTAACGCCAGTGGAGAAGAAGTAAGACCAAGACGTGGACGTCCGTCCAAGTTGAGGCATTCTTCCGTGAAGCTGGAAGCCCCAACCTCTACATTCGCGTAGCGTGGCCATAGGCCAAGTAGGTTGGGGTAGTTCACAATATTCGAATTAAATGTTGATTAACATAATTGAATGCCTATTGATTTTCGCAACACCAATAGCCTCTGGGCTTCCATCCTGGTAGAAACCCTACAGCGCTTGGGATTGACCACAGCAATCATCTGTCCAGGGTCACGCTCAACCCCTCTAACTGTTGCGTTTGCTCAACACCCACAGATTGAGGCGATTCCAGTTCTGGATGAACGTTCAGCCAGCTTTTTCGCCTTAGGCATTGCTCGACAATCGGGCAAACCAGTTGTCCTGGTTTGTACCTCTGGCACGGCTGGGGCTAATTTCTATCCCGCTGTGATTGAAGCTAGAGAAAGCCGAGTACCACTATTGGTATTGACTGCTGACCGTCCCCCAGAACTCCAAGATTGTCATTCCGGACAAACCATTGACCAAATCAAATTATACGGCAACTATCCCAACTGGCAAAGTAACCTAGCGGTACCTCAAGCTGATATCAGTATGCTCCGTTATCTACGGCAAACCGTAGTTCATGCTTGGGAGCGAGCCTCCTTTGGCAGCACTCCGCTAACACATTTTCCTACCCCTGGTCCAGTACACCTAAATCTACCCTTTCGTGACCCCCTCCCACCTATTCCCGACACAACCACTAACCCATTAAAATCCCAATTACAACCAGAAGAATTCTTTGCTCACTGTCAGCAGCAAGCTGTAACTGACAACCTGCAAGCTGTAACTGACAACCTGCAACCTGCAACCGCGAAAGTCATACAACAGTGGCAAGAATCCCAGCAAGGAATAATTATCGCTGGTCCAGCTCAACCCCAAAATCCCAAAGACTATTGTAATGCGATCGCATCCTTGTCCAAAACCTTAAGATGGCCTGTACTAGCAGAAGGGCTCTCACCGGTAAGAAACTATTGCGACCTCAACCCCAATCTAATTTCCACCTATGACTTGATCCTGCGTAATCCACGATTAGCGCAACAGCTAAAACCCACAATGGTTATTCACATTGGTGAACTACCGATTAGCAAAGAACTGCGTGCTTGGTTGGATAAATGTCAACCGCGACGTTGGGTGATTGACCCTAGCCACCACAACCTCGACCCCCTCCATGGCAAAACAACTCATCTGCGGATGAGTGTAGAACAACTGGGGATATGGGTAAAGGAGTTGAAAGTTAACCAGTTGAAGGTTGACAAGTTGACGGTTGACAGGTTGACGGTTGACAGGTTGACGGTTGAAGGTTCACCATCGTTGACGGTTGACAGGTTGAAGGTTGAAAGGTTGAAGGTTGACGATTCTAACCTGCAACCTGATAACCTCCAACCTGATAACCTGCAACCTGATAACCTGCAACCTGATAACCTGCAACCTGATAACCTCCAACCTGATAACCTGCAACCTGATAACCTGCAACCTGATAACCTGCAACCTGATAACCTGCAACCTGATAACCTGCAACCTGATAACCTGCAACCTGATAACCTGCAACCTGATAACCTGCAACCTGATAACCTGCAACCTGATAACCTGCAACCTGATAACCTGCAACCTTACCTGCAAAAGTGGTGTGAGGCTGAAGCGAAGGTCAGGGCAAAGGTTGACCAAACAATGACTAAAATGAGTCAGTTGTTTGAAGGGAAAGCGGCTTGGTTACTGTCCCAATGTCTACCACCAAAAACACCTCTATTTATTGCTAACAGCATGCCAGTCAGAGATGTGGAGTTCTTTTGGAAACCTGGTAACAGGAGGATTCGACCTTGGTTTAATCGAGGCGCTAATGGGATTGATGGTACCTTATCAACAGCTTTAGGTATTGCTCATCGTAATCAAAGTAGTGTGATGCTAACGGGTGACTTAGCATTTTTGCATGACAGCAATGGTTTCCTAATTAAAAACAAGTTTGTTGGTCATTTAACCATTATATTAATTAATAACAATGGTGGTGGCATTTTCGAGATGTTGCCCATTGCCAAATTTGACCCACCCTTTGAAGAATTCTTTGCCACACCCCAAGATGTCAATTTTTCACAGTTGTGTCTGACTTATGGAGTAGAGCACCAGCTGATTGAATCATGGCAGCAGCTCAAGCAAGGTTTAAACCCACTTCCTAGCCAAGGCATTAGAGTGTTAGAATTGCCTACTGACCGTAGAAAAGATGCTAGTTGGCGTCAAAATATTTTAAGTCTAATGACTACTGATTTTTTCATTAGTAACTAACATGAACCAGGCGATTTCTACCGGCAGTTTTTGCCTTATATAGTGCTTTATCAGCCTCGTAAAATAAATTATCTGGGGATGATTTTACTGAGGGAATCGTACTGGCACCCCCCAGGCTGACGGTAACAATGTCACTCACCAGAGAACCAGAATGAGGGATCGCCTTTTTGTAGAGTTTAGTTTCAATTGTCTCTGCTACCTGAATAGCGCCTTGTATATCAGTACTCGGCAAAATTACCACAAATTCCTCACCCCCATAGCGAGCCACCAGATCCCCTGGACGCTTTGCTGCTTCACCAAGGATTTGAGCAACTTGTTTAAGACACTCATCTCCTGATTGGTGTCCATAAGTGTCATTGTAACGCTTAAAAAAATCAATGTCACACAATACTAAAGACAAGGGGTTTTCTTCCCGTGCCAGTCGATACCATTCGTTGTTAAAATATTTGTCAAAGGCTCGGCGGTTGGCAACTTGGGTTAAGCCATCGATAGTAGCGAGGCGTTCCAACTCTTTATTGGCGATTTTTAACTGTATCATTGTCCAACTTGATTCAATCAAACGACGTACTCTTCGTCGCAAAACTGGCCAGTGAATTGGCTTAGTTATATAATCCGTCGCACCGGCTTCAAACGCTCGTTCTACAGATTGCTCATCATAGAGTGCTGTAATCATTAGTATAGGAGGACATTCGGAACCAAAGTTATCCTTCAATTTAGCACAGCAGGTAAACCCATCAAGTATGGGCATTCTGGCATCTAACAGCACAATGTCTGGCAATTTTTGCTCACAGATATTCAGACATTGCTCACCGTTGCTAGCTTCAATGACTTTATATCCTTCCTTTGTCAAGCTACGACGTAGCACCAAGCGTAGGATCTTCTCATCATCAACCACGAGAACCTGAGGAGTTTTATTATTAAAGTTATTCAAGTCAGTATTATCCATTATTGCTGCTTGAGTCAGTAATGTATTTCTTATCGATAGCTCTTGGTTATCTTGGCTAGAAATTAATTGAAATTTTGATCGGTAATATCTGTTTAATCTAACCTAAGAGGATTAAATCTTCTAAAGATTAGTCAACAATCAAGTCGTAACCCCTGAAACTGTTATAGCCGAATCCTTGACCTAAAAAGGATTTCGCCTTATTCAAGATAAACAGGATTTACGCACAGACTCTACCTGTAGGGTGGGCAAAACATTGCCCACCCTACAGGTAGATTAAAATTGAGGTATTTGCGTAAGTCCTAATAAATTAATGTAGACCGACGGACTTGGAAACACTCCTGCATCCAGTGGTAATGCCAGTGGTGAGATAAGTTAACCTATTCAACAACAGTCAATTTGCCCCAGGCATTGCTATTCCTAGTAAAATGAGAGAAACAGCTATCCTGGAAGCCCTATTGTCAAGTACCCACTGAACTAATGGCACTTTCCTCGATCATTCGGACACTAGAGCAGTCCCCTCTCACCAGTGAACTACTCACGAAACTCAATCGCCAACAGTCTCTATCTCTGAATGGTATTCCCCGTTTGCCAAAGGGATTAGTAGCATCAGCCCTGGCCAAGGCAGACCAACGTCTGCTATTCGTAGTCTGTAGCACCCTAGAAGAAGCAAGTCGCTGGGCAACCCAACTGGAAGCCATGGGTTGGGATACAGTCCACTTATACCCCACCTCAGAAGCATCCCCCTATGAACCCTTTGACCCAGAGTCGGAAATGACCTGGGGACAAATGCAAGTATTGGCAGATTTGGTCGAAAGGTTGAAGGTTGACAGGTTGCCAGTTGAAAGTTCGGACTTACAACCTTCATTGGTTCAACGTTCAACTCATGGGATGGCTATTGTTGCCACTCAAGCAGCACTCCAACCCCACTTGCCCCCTGTCGATGCCTTTAAGCCCTACTGCCTTACCCTTAACCAGGGCATGACTTGGGATGGCAAAAACCTTGATCAAAAGTTGGCACAGCTGGGTTATGAACGGGTTCCCCTAGTGGAAACAGAAGGTCAGTGGAGTCGGCGGGGTGATATTGTAGATGTTTTCCCGGTAGCCTTAGAATTGCCAGTGCGACTGGAATGGTTCGGGGATGAGTTAGAGCAGTTGCGGGAGTTTGACCCCGCAACCCAGCGTTCCCTGGATAAAATTGACGGCATCGTGCTGACCCCCACGGATTTTGGTCACATTATTAGCCAAGTGCTGAGAACCTCAAAGGCTGAACTAATCCAATCTTATCTCTCACCTCAGGAGCAAGAATCTTTCGAGGAAGGTCAGTCTTTAGAGGGTAGCCGCCGTTTCTTGGGTATTGCCTTTGACCAGCCAGCCTCTCTACTAGATTACCTGCCAGAAAATACTTTAATTGTCATTGATGAACCAGAACAGTGTGCTGCCCATTGCGATCGCTGGGTGGAACATGCCGAAGAACAATTAGAGGAACTGAATCATTCCCTGCCCTGTCTCCATCGTTATTTTGATCATGCTCTAGAGTTGAAGGTTAACCAGTTTCAGGTTGAAGGTTCACCACCGTTGAATGTTAACCAGTTTCAGGTTGAAGGTTCACCACCGTTGAAGGTTAACCAGTTTCAGGTTGAAGGTTCACCACCGTTGAAGGTTAACCAGTTTCAGGTTGAAGGTTCACCACCGTTGAAGGTTAACCAGTTTCAGGTTGAAGGTTCGAACCTTGGCCAAAAGGCCACGTTACGCGAACAATCTAATCACCTTCAACCAGCCAACCTTGGCCAAAAGGCCACGCTACGCGAACAACCTACTAACCTTCCACCAGCCAACCTTGGCCAAAAGGCCACGCTACGCGAACAACCTACTAACCTTCCACCAATCCTGTATTTATCAGAATTGGTGGAAGAAACTACCCAAAATGCCGTTAATCTGGCTAGCCGCTCTGTACCAGTAACACCCCACCAGTTTGCCAAACTAGCAGAAGTACTCCGAGAGCAGAGCGATCGCCGTTTCTCTATTTGGCTGGTTTCTGCCCAACCTAGTCGTTCCGTTGCCCTGCTCCAAGAACATGATTGTCCTGCCCAGTTTGTCCCCAACCCTCGGGATTACCCAGCTATTGAAAAATTAAATATCCAGAGGACAGCGGTAGCGGTCAAGTATTCGGGCTTAGCCGAACTAGAGGGATTTATCCTCCCTACTTACCGCATCGTGGTTGTGACTGACCGGGAGTTCTTTGGGCAGCATACCTTGGCAACTCCCAGTTATATCCGTAAGCGCCGCCGTGCTGCCTCCCAACAGGTTGACCCCAATAAGCTACGTCCAGGGGATTATGTGGTTCACAAGAATCATGGGATCGGTCAGTTCCTCAAGCTGGAAAAATTAAGCATAAATAATGAAACTCGTGAGTATTTGGTGATCAAGTACGCTGATGGTTTGCTCCGGGTGGCAGCGGATCAGTTGGGAGTACTATCTCGGTTTCGACATACAGGTACGGGTTTGCCTCAACTCCACAAGATGTCTGGTAAAACCTGGGAGAAAACCAAAAATCGTGTCCGTAAAAGTATTAAGAAAGTAGCGGTGGATTTGCTGAAGCTCTATGCCCAGCGAGCACAGCAGTCTGGTTATTGCTTTCCAGCGGATTCCCCTTGGCAGCAGGAATTAGAAGATTCTTTCCCCTACCAACCTACTCCTGACCAACTCAAGGCGATACAGGATGTGAAACGGGATTTAGAGAGCGATCGCCCTATGGATCGCTTAGTTTGTGGGGATGTGGGGTTTGGTAAAACAGAAGTGGCAATTCGGGCTATTTTTAAAGCTGTGACCTCTAACAAGCAAGTAGCTTTCCTTGCCCCAACCACTATCCTTACTCAGCAGCATTATCATACCATCAAAGAACGGTTTTCTCCCTACCCCATCAATGTCGGTCTACTCAACCGCTTTCGTAGCCCCCAGGAAAAGCGTGATATTCTTCAACGCCTTAAAACTGGGGAGTTAGATGTGGTGGTAGGTACCCATCAGTTGCTAGGGAAAAGTGTAACGTTTCGAGAGTTAGGGCTGCTGGTGATAGATGAAGAACAGCGGTTTGGTGTCAACCAGAAGGAAAAAATTAAATCTTTCAAAACTCAGGTAGATGTATTGACCCTCAGCGCTACTCCCATTCCCCGTACCCTCTATATGTCCTTATCGGGGGTACGAGAAATGAGTTTAATTACTACACCACCACCCTTACGGCGTCCCATTAAAACCCACTTATCTCCCTATAAACCAGAAGCTGTCCGCACCGCCATTCGTATGGAACTTGACCGAGGCGGTCAGGTATTCTATGTCGTACCTCGCGTTGAAGGGATTGAAGAAGTTGCTGCGGAACTCAGGGAAATGATCCTTGAGGCCAGAATCGCCATTGCTCACGGTCAGCTCGACCCAGCAGAATTAGAGTCAATTATGCTCACCTTTAGCAACGGTGAGGCAGATATCCTAGTGTGTACTACGATTATTGAATCTGGGCTAGATATTCCTAGAGTCAACACCATTGTGATCGAAGATGCTCACAAATTTGGTCTTGCCCAACTCTACCAATTGCGAGGACGAGTAGGTCGGGCGGGGATTCAAGCCCACGCTTGGTTACTTTATCCTAACCAGAAGGTACTCTCAGAAGCAGCCAAGAAACGCTTACGAGCAATTCAGGAGTTCACTCAACTCGGGTCAGGTTATCTGTTAGCAACCCGGGATATGGAAATTCGAGGGGTGGGGAATCTCCTAGGTGTAGAACAATCCGGTCAGATGGAAGCCATTGGCTTTGACCTCTACATGGAAATGCTGCAAGAAGCGATTAAGGAAATTCAAGGGCAAGAAATTCCCCAAGTAGATGATACTCAGATTGACCTTCAGATTACAGCCTTTATTCCCGCTGACTATATTCCAGATATAGACCAAAAAATCAGTGCTTATCGAGGAGTAGCTGCAGCAGCCTCCCAAAAGGAGTTAGCACAGATCGCAGCAGATTGGAGCGATCGCTATGGTCCAATTCCCTCCGTGGCAGAGCAATTACTGCGGGTGATGGAGCTAAAACAGTTAGGGAAGTCTTTGGGATTTTCCCGAATTCGACCTGAGGGTAAACAACACATTCTCCTAGAAACACCCATGGAGGAACCAGCCTGGAAGTTACTGCAAGAGAACCTGCCCCAACATTTGCGATCGCGTTTTGTCTATTCTCCTGGTAAAGTTACGGTTCGTGGTTTAGGTCTGCTCAAGACGAATAAACAGCTAGAGAGCCTGATTGACTGGTTAGGCAAGATGCAAGGCGCACTGCCAGAACCGACTGTGGTTGGGTTACCCCAATCCCCAATCCCTAATTCCTAATCCCACACTCCCTAATCAGTAATTGGTAACTGGGGAGTGTGGGGAGATGGGGAGATGGGGAGATGGGGGAGGTTTTTATTAAGGGTAATTATCCTGATACCGAGTTGCATTCAAAGATAGTAGATCCGGAGATGGGGAGATGGGAAGATTGGGGGAAGAGAAAGTTGTACGTTTGAGCGCAACTTGGTATGAGATCATATAAGATGATGGCTGTTGAGTGTTCACCAGCAAAAGTCAACAATCAACCAATTAGTTTTATCAAAAATTCATAGTTTGATTGGTCTTTCTTCTTTAAAACTTTACCAAACCTTTGTTGTGTATTTTTGTCCTTGAAATCAGGTAAGCTGTGATGGTCAGCTCATAGAATTTAGTATAAATTGTAACTGAAAATAAGCAGTTAACCTATTTTCATTGAAGTTGGTAAAAGCGTCGGTAAAAACCAGTATATTAGTCCTATCGAGTCCAATATCTTGGCTTACTTTGAGCAAGAAAAAAAGAAGTCGTCGGGCACGCGCCCCGCGTCGGTAATGTCGAATCGCAATTAAAATTTCCAGCTTTCTCAAATCACAGAAGAAATAACAGGATTATTGAGAATATAGGCAGTTTGTTAACATTAATTAAAATTAAATTATAATTATAATACCATCTTTAAACCTTTATCTGTAGTTTTTGATACAAATTTAGATGAGCTTACCCAGGGTAATGTCAGCTTTTTAAGAGTGGAAAACCCTGGCCAAAAGGCCACGCGTGCGCGTTCAAGAAGCTTATTTATTATGGCTTTGAGCTGAAAGCTGATTAAGAATGGCTGATAACACCTCAAGTAGCGTGGCTTTTAGCCAAGTCTGAATGCTGAAGTCTTAGCTCATCAGTTAAGTGGTAACACTTGAGCTCCTGTGCAGTTGTTTTGGTAGTGTCATAAGATGTTGGCTGTTGAGTGTTCACCAGCAACAGCCAACAGTCAACCAATTAGTTTTATCAAAATTTCATAGTTTGATTGGTCTTTCTTCTTTTAACCTTTACCAAACTTTTCCATTGTATTTTTATGCTTGAAATAAGGTAATATATCAGCTTTTTAAGAATGGAAAACCCTGGCCAAAAGGCCACGCGTGCGCGTTCAAGAAGCTTATTTATTATGGCTTTGAGCTGAAAGCTGATTAAGAATGGCTGATAGCTGAATGCTGAATGATGAAAGCTTACCTAATAAGTTAAGTGGTAACAATTGAGCTCATGTCCGGTTGTTTTGGTAGTGTTTATAGTTGTTATTTGTGGTAATAGGTAATAACTCGGGAGTAATCCCAATTACCTATTACTAATTACACAAGCTTTACAATACCTAGGCGACCGGACATGCTATGAATTATAGCTATATAAATTTTTATAAATTACCGCCAATATGGCAATACAGCTCAATAGTAATCGTGTTTGATTACTTGATGTCTACCTACTTAATTAGAACTCTGCAAAAGCCATTCCACAGGTGCGACCCGTGGCGAATTTAATTCGCCAAGGTCAAGGGCACCTATAGGAATGCCTTAGCTGAGGACTTTATTGATTAAATTTAGAGATGTATAGCCATGTTCAGAACTAACAAGCAAAGTACCAATCCATCCCTCTCACAGGTAGCTGATCTCAATACCAGTCTAACTCCGCGTGATCCACTGCCCAACAAACGTGTTGATTTACTAAAACCTGTGCGCCGATGGCTGGATCAAATAGAAATTACAGATCAAACCCTAGCTAGATTCCTCTCCAAAATTATTCCTGGTCAATGTCCCTTTGAGCGGGATTTAAAACTTTTCGGTCACTTAGTACTACACATCCCTCCCCTATGTAAGCTCAACCCTCTCTACGAGCAATTAGCTAGCCTACGTTTTCGGGCTCTGTGTTACCTAGTGGATCAGTGTGGAGAGGATATTGAATTTTACGCTTGAGAGGGGTATACCTTCTCTGTTTCGGCTAAGCAAATACACAAAGTTGATTACACATTTCACAAAACTCAAAGGCTTACAATGTCAGGGTTACAGAGATTGGGACTAGGTAATTAATTCTGCTATCGGTGCTTAGTAGTTAGTACTCAAAACGTAAGCATTCAACCTAGCGCATAAGCTAATCGCTGATAGCGATAGGCTGAATGCTTACCTCAAAACTACTAACTACTAATAACTAATCACAGGAGACGAAAGCTAATCGCCTTGATTTCTAGTTAAGGTGATTAGTCGCCACCCATCTTTGGTGCTAATCGCAGTTTGTGCAATAAGCTTACTCAGCTGTAGCCAGTTCTGTGCTGCCACGAACGCGACGACGGGTCAGGGTGTTGTATAGCATTATACCAATGGCTTTAATCAGATTACCCTCTAGTTCCTGGAACATCTTCATATTCATGCCAAACGCAGCATTAGCTTCTTCCACAATCCGATCCGCTGTGGCATCATCAATGGGTAGCTCATCCATGGCTTGCCGATACGTGGCTTTGAATCCCTTCTCATCAGAGATTTGCTTGAATTCATAAAAAGCAGTACCTTGCCCATCTGATAAATTCATCCCCCGCTGGGCAATCTTTTTGAGAATCTGTCCACCAGATAAGTCCCCTAAATAGCGGGTGTAGGAGTGAGCAACCAATAGTTCTGGTTCCTTCTCAGAGATATCTTTAATTCTTTGGACATACTCTTTAGTGGCCACTGAGGGTACTACTTGCTGTTGCCAGTTAGAACCGAAGTAATAGCATAGGTCTTGCTCTAGGCTCTTTTTCCGATCAAGCTCTTGGAAGTAGATTTTTGAAACAATGGGGTGTTCCCGATGGCGCTCCATCTCTTCTTCCATCGTGGAATAGACGAAGTAAAGGTTGGATACTAATTTCCGGTAGGAGGTTTTTTCAACGGTTCCTTTCAAAAAGCACTTGACAAAACCCACATTCTCTGCCATGGTATGGGATTTTTTTGTCCCCTCACGTAACTTGGTGGCTAAATTGGTACTCATTCTTTATTTTTGTTCCTAAAGTTGACGGTATTTGTATTACTACTTACAGACAAGCGAATATCTTTCCAAATTATTAGAGTAAACTGATTTAATGAAAAATTTTGTTAAGAATTCTTACGTCAAGCCGAGATTCTATCTCCCCCACGGTCAGAGAGCAAGTTCATAGATCCTGAAACTGATCAGTTTAGCAACGGTTTGATCAGTACACAGAGGGGGGAAGGGAGAAGTTGTATGCTAGATTCAAAGGCTCAACTGTCGCAACCATCCAAAAAACTCTAGAAACTAGCAAGACACCAGGATTATTTAAGTAAAAATACTTAGGCAGTCGTCAGCCATCAGCTCTCAGCCATCAGCCATCAGCCATCAGCTGAGAGCTCAGAGCTCTCAGCGATTGGGCTGTGGCCACGCTACTTGAGGTGTTTATGCGCTACGGGCACGCTGTCTTGATCCAAAAGCGAGTGGTTTTGGGTCTACAGACCCAAAACCACGGCAGTTGCTCATGGGGGGAACCCCCGCAGGTCGGCACTGTCTCCCCAAGACCGTAATGGTGCGCTTGACCCGTAATTAAATTCGCCACGGGTCGCACCTCTGCCTCCCCAAGACCGTAATGGTGCGTTTTCCGTAGGCGAATTAAATTCGCCACGGGTCGCACCTCTGCCTCCCCTTTGGCTGACTGCATCGCTACTTGAGGTGCTTTGAATAAAATAAGCTGACGCCTGACTGCTGACTGCTGTTCGCGTAGCGTGCGCGTAGCGCATATGCTTACAAGCAGTCTTGTGAAAGGGGGTGCGACAAGGCGTAAGGGAACCTCGCCAAGGGAACGGGCACCAAGAGAGTGGAAATTTGTTTCACCATGGTGAGGCTGCCAATGCCTTGGCAGTTTAATCAGATTTTTTCTAGCCCCGAATTCCCAGAGAGTCTATTCCTTGAATTGACGCAACACACTAAACGCCTGAGAACGCCACCCTTCTGGCAATAGGGACAACACCAAAGCAACCCAAGCTTTTGAGGGGGAGCAAGCTTTTCCTGACCAAACTAATTCACGTCCGGTTGATGTTTGTCCAATTTCAATCAGCCGCAATCCTAGTAGTAGCTTAGTTTCCGTCAGGCGCGATCGCCTAACTGTCTCCAACATTTCTGACTCAAAGTTATAACTTTCTAGATAATGCAGTTTATCCTTTAAATACGGAATTGCTCGACTAATCCCTTGCTGTTGGGCATGGAATCGATATTCCATTAATAATTCGGGTAAATAATAGGCTTTCTTTCCCGCAATAGCCAGCCGAACAAATAAATCATTATCTTCACAATTTTGGATATTATGACGCATAAATTCCAAGTCTTTAAACGCCTGCATTCGAAATAATGTAGCGCCAATTTGAAAGCTCTGCTGAATAAAAACAACCTCAATTAAATTATCAACAATACCTTCGATTAAATTAGTTCTTCCCCACCTCTGAGAGTTGAATTTTGTAGCTGATTCATCCCTAGTATTATTAATATTAATTACCCAATGATCTGTCCCAACAAAATCAAGACTATGGTCTAGCTCTAAAATAGCCGTTGTTTTGGATAAAAATTCAGGTGTCAGCCGGTCATCATCATCAAATTTAATAAAATATTCCCCCAATGCGGCATCAAATCCAGAGCGCATATTATTACTTTTGCCAATATTTTTGGGGTGACGGATGTAGTTAATTCGGCTATCCTGATACTGGGACATTAACTCAGGAGTGTCATCAGTTGAACCATCATCACAGACAATTAATTCCCAGTCTTGATACGTTTGTTTAATAACACTGTCAATCGCATAAGGAAGTAAATTCACGCGATTGAATGTAGGAATACACACACTCACCTTGGGGACTCGTTGAATCATTGTATTGTTATAGATGAAACTATCAAGCCACTCAATTCATTGGTTCTTTGACATTAAATTATCCTCTTGGATACCTGATATCAAGTCCGGTTACAACGAACTAGATATGACTTATAGCAATGTCTTGATGCAGTCGCTCATGGGGAGGGGCTGTGTGCGGAACCTGCGTCCGCACCTTGTAAGCCCCGTGGGAACCCCCAAGACCGCGCTGCATCGCTTTCTTACCTAACCTGAAGATATGATGAAAATTCTCATGCTATCTGCCACCTTTCCTTATCCCCCCACTAGGGGAGGAACTCAGGTTCGGACATTTAATTTACTAAAACATCTTAAGTTAAGTCATGATATCACCATGATTACTCAACGTTCAGAAGATGTCACGGATCAGGAAGTGGAAAAACTAGGGAAATGGGTAGATGAATTGGTGGTTTTCCCCCAACCAAAGCCTTGTGATCCCTCAGGAGGAATCTGGGGCAAAGTAAAGCGATTTAGTAATTTTTTACGCCAAGGCATCCCCCCCAGTGTGCTACATCTCTACTCCCCGGACATTCAGCAATGGGTGGATGAAGCTGTGGCGGCTGGAAGGTTTGACATTATTACCTGTGAACATAGTGTAAATGAAATATATGTACGACCGGAATGGCGACAGCAGCTGGGAACGGTGGTGAATATTCACAGTTCTGTGTATGGTACGTTCCGTAACCAGTTGGAAACAGGAACCTCGGAAAATCAGCTCAGAGACCAGTTAAATTTACCCCTGTTGCGCCGCTATGAGGAACGATACTGTGCCAAATTTACTGGCCTTGTGGTCACAACACCGGAGGATAAAAGCCAGATAGCTGTCTACAAGCCATCGGTTAATATTGTGGTGATTCCCAATGGTGTAGATTTGACTCAATTTCCCCAACGCACTGCTGACCCAGGGGGACATCGCATAGTGTTTATTGGAGCTATGGATAACCGAGCCAACATTGATGCTGTAAGCTTTTTCAGCTTGGAGGTATTTCCAGCCATTAAAGAACGCTATCGAGATGCTAAGCTGGACCTGGTAGGAGCAAGACCAGTCCCTGCGGTGTGGTCGTTGGCAGAATTGTCGGGAATTACGGTCACCGGTCGTGTGCCATCAATGGTAGAGTATCTCCATCAAGCAACTATCTGTGTGGTACCGATGCGGACTGGCTTTGGCATTAAAAACAAGACCCTGGAAGCAATGGCGGCTGGGGTACCTGTAGTGGGAAGCGATCGCGGTTTGGAGGGACTGGCGGTTGATGGTGCCAATACACCCCTGCGAGCATTGCGGGCAAATCATGTTAATGAGTATCTTAGTGCCATCACTCGTTTGTTTGAAGACCCACAGCTGCGAGCAAAGTTGTCTCAAAACGCGCGTTCATTGATCGAGAATGAATACACCTGGGATCGGGCTGGTCAATGCTACGAACAAGCCTTAACTCAGTCAGTGGTTAGGGGTTAGTGAAATCTGTTCATGTGACATACTCCCACACTGAATCGAAGATTACAGTGTGGGCTTCTTACCAACTCCAGCCATCACTATCGGCTTTCGCCGACGCGGGGCGCGTTCGGATACTCGGTAAGCTTTATTAACGACACGGGATGCCCCTCCGCACCGGAACAATACAATGAGTTCTATTTTTTAGGCACGTAAGTGGCTGACAAACCAGCATTTTCGGCTTTGTTTATCAGTACATATATTATAGCAATTTTATAATACCCTGTGCAAAATTCATCCCACACCTAATGCGTAGCATAGGTGTGGGGCTTCTTTTGCCGGACAGCTAAAACCTCCGAGAGTAGGGAAACTCCGTATAGCAGTCGCCAGGGCAGTTAGGACATGACAAAAGTCTCAAACCCTTTGTAAGCGCAAGAGTTTGACTTCTGACAAATGACTTCTGACTTTTGACTTCTGCTATAACGGTGGCAAACCCCTATAAATCACTGTGACTGGAAGTCATAGAGAGATTAGGATACCTGGTGTTTGGTAAATCGGGAAATTTGAATTTTTAACTATATTTTCTAGAGGAAAATTCACAATTAGTATAAATGTATTGGAATGAAGATATAATACATTTATACTGTCCGATTTTTTCGGTAGTGTTATTTGTCGTTGTTTTTTGGGTTTTGGGTAATAGGTAATCGGGAATTACTCTGCAGTAATCAGAATTATCAAAAACCCCAACCTTGGCAATATCGATTATCACGTATTTTATACAATAAGAAGTTGGAGTAAATTAAAATTACGAAATGTTAATAAAAGTTTAGATTTTTTTCAAAAAGTATAAATAAATTAATCCTTAACTCATGTAAAAAGTGAGATATAGCAGAAGTCAGAAGTCACAAGTCATTTGTCAGAAGTCAAACTCTTGCGCTTACAAAGGGTTTGAGACTTTTGTCATGTCCTAACTGCCCTGTCTTGATGCAGTCGCTCATGGGGGAAACCACGGCAGTCGCTCATGGGGGGGACCACGGCAGTCGCTCATGGGGGGAACCCCCAAGACCGCGCTGCCTCCCCAAGACCGCGCTGCCTCCCCAAGACCGCGCTGCATCGCTGGCGACTGCTATAAGCATGAATTATTGCCTGTCCTTTCCTTGTGGTCACTTATTGCTCAAAGTAGTAACGTCCTATGAAGATTCTAATGATCTCCACAACCTTTCCCTATCCGCCAACGCGGGGGGCAACTCAGGTCAGGACGTTTAATTTACTCAAGTACCTGAGTAAGCGTCATGCTATAACCTTGGTTACTCAACGTTCTGAGGAGATCAAGGACATCGAGGTAGAAAAATTGCAGCAGTGGGTGGAAGAACTGGTGATGTTTCCCCAACCGCAGCCATCAGAACAAGAGAAAGGCATAAAGGAGAAATTACAGCGCTGGAGTACCATTTTGCAACAGGGAACCCCCCAGAAAGTACTCCAACTCTACTCAACTCCAATGCAGCAATGGCTGGATCAGGCTGTAGAGGGGGGACAATTTGACCTGATTACCTGTGAACACAGTACCAATGAGATTTATGTGCGACCAGAGTGGCGGGAGCAGCTGCGAACTGTGGTGAATATTCATCATTCTGTATACCGGAAATCTCTGGACAAGCTGGAAACCAAAACATCAGACAATCAGCTGAAAGACCAGTTGAATTTGCCCCTATTACGTCGCTATGAAGAGCAATATTGTGCTAAGTTTACAGACATTGTAGTCACAACAGCAGAAGATAGACGGCAAATAGAATCATTTGAGCTAGACAGTAAAATTACATTGATTTCTAATGGGGTTGATGTTAATACATTTCCCCGGCGCATCTCTGATCCTGGTGGACACAGATTAGTATTTACTGGGGCGATGGATAACCCACTAAACATCAAAGCAGCTCGTTATTTTAGCCTAGACGTGTTCCCAGCAATTACAGAGCGCTATGCTGATACCAAGCTAGAATTAGTCGGACCCAAACCGGTGCAGGCGGTGCTAGAGTTAGAAGATATACCAGGGATTAGTGTAACTGGCACGGTGCCTTCTTTAGTAGACCACCTTCATAAGGCAACCATATTTGTGGTGCCAATGCAAAGTGGATTTGGCGTAAAAAATAAAACTCTGGAAGCGATGGCAGCAGGAGTACCGGTCGTGGGAAGCGATCGCGGTTTGGAGGGCTTGATAGTTGATGGCGGGGATGTCCCTTTGCGGGCATTGCGAGCAAATGATACAACAGAATATGTTTATGGCATTAGTCGGTTATTTGAAGACCGCCAGCTCCGTAAGCAACTGTCGGAAAATGGGCGAGCGTATATTGAACAGAAATATACTTGGGAACGTGCTGGTGAGCTGTATGAGCAGGTAATCACAGATTGAAGGGTTTAGGGTGCACTTGTTTTAGATTGAGCAAGGGGGAATGACAAAGACATGGAAAATTAGCCTTTAAGTCCAAAAATCTGTACTATTTGGCTAATTACTATCTATCTATTGCCCCCAAGATTTTTTTCAAACTAGGAAAAAACTGGAAAGATAAACCATTAAAACATCAGTGCAAAAGTCTAGTAGAGGTGGTTGGTTAACAACCTTGGGCGCGATCGCTGCCTTAATCACCACTAGCGGTATCATTGCCGGTAGTATCTGGGTGGCGGTTATGTTAATAATTGATCCTGATTCGATTGTATGGATCAATCACATTTTGCCGAGTTGGGCTCGTATCCCCCAGATTGTTCCCTCATCTGCCAAGACATTTGCCCAAATTCAAGGGGAGATTCGTGAAAATGGACTAACGGCGAGCACACCCCTTGCCCTTCACTCTGAGTTGCTGCTACCGATTTTGGCATCACCACCATCATGCCAAAGTAATTGTGACCAGATCGTGGAACTCAGAGTCTATCAGCCCCTTGAACAAAGCAACAGCGAACAGCAGTATTATCAGCTAGTTAGTCAGCTGCCTATCACTGCCCCGGTCGAATATTTTGTGCTGTCTACCCAAGTGAACACAGGATCGGATGATGCTAGTGTCTCCCGTTCACTACCTTTAACCAAACTCGATCGTTTCGATGAACAAGCTCTAGAGGAAGGGTTTTGGTTCAACCTCTCGGGTAACGTGGTCTCAGAAAATACACCAGAGAGCTATGGACAAATTATTCACTACAATCCAGACCAGACACACCTGAGTATGATGTTGGAGTGGACAAGCCCTAATGAAGGTCCTCCCTATTGGCAGGAAGTGACCGGTGGTGCTAGTCCAGAATTAGTGGTTAATCATACTGTAGGCTTGGAACCCCAGTTCAAGGTTTACCAAATTCAACCTCGGTCTTTTGTTCCCAACCCGATTTATCTAGAGGAAATTTCCCTGACCCAAACAGCGATAGATACTAAACTCTATCGCAATGGTTTAAGCCTAGCCCGTCATGGTTTGTGGTCTGATGCTTGGCAATGGTTGAACCAACAGAAACCAAAACACTGGTCAGCAGAGGCTCAAGCCCAAATGGATTTGGTTAAACTGCACGCTCAGGTCACCGAGTCTCAGGCAAATCAAATTTGGGCAAGTGCCAGTGCCGCTATCTTTGCCTATCTCCTGGATGGTCGCTGGGGGGAGGCAAAAACAGTGTTTCAGACGGCAGTGGATGGTGCTCAGTTGGGGGATATTATCACCATGCTAAAGAGCGATTCTGGGGGATTGTGGCAGCGGGTGGAAGCAGCACTAGAGGTCAATCCTGATGACAGCAATGTACAAGCTTGGGGAGGGTTGATTTTGGCAGCCCAGGAAGACCCTCAAAAAGCGATCGCATGGGTGAAGGAATTACCCCAAACTAATCCCCAGGTTTACCAACTCCTCAACCATATGGAAAATGCCTTAAACCCAGTTCCAGCTATTGTCAGGCACTTCAGTCAACTGGTTGGCAATTCAGAAATAATTCAAACTGTCAACGCAACGGATTGGTTGCAACCGGAAGATGGACATGGGGGAATAGGAGAACAGCACTGCCAAAGGCAACAGGAAAGTACTGAATTGGTTTCTGTAGCAGAGGAAGAGAGTATAGCAGTTTCACCCCTGTCCCCTTGTCCATCTGTCTCCGTCACTCTACAAAAAAACCCCGAGGAAGTTTGGTATCAAGTACAGGTAAAAGCATTTCACGATGGTCAGGGTTGGCGGTGGATGCCCTTTTCTGATTTACGGCTGCCCACTTTGACCAAGGGAAAGCGATTGTGGCGATATTTGGGCTTAGACGTTGACCCCCAGATTCGGATTAGCCTTTGGAGTGAGAATGGTATCCAGCAATCAACTACAGCTACGGTCAAGGGGGTTTCCTACCAGGAAGGGATGATTAAGCTGTTGGCAGCAGGTGGGAAATTCCCTAGTGAAGCCCTAGCTGTTGATGGCTCTAATCAGCACCTGCTAGCACACACCGATACGGGACTGCGCTGGTTAGACCCAAGTGCGATCACTTTGTCAGCACTCTACCACCTTAACCCCGAGTCGGTGTCAGCCATGCTGCCAGTACTCTGGCAGGAGTTAATCAACAGTGGTCAGTTCTCGCCAGGACCGCTTCCTAGTTTACCAATGATGCTTCAGGAGATTGGGCATTGGTCAGTTAGACCGATCGAGCTGACTGGCAACAACCAGCCAGAAGCGGTCATAACCTTATATCAAGAAATATCAGTTACCTCAGAATCTACCGACGTTGGTCTCTCGGATAGTAATAATGACGGGATAGATACAGATAGGGCAACTACTATCTACAAACCCCGCACCATGATTTTTTCTGACACAGGAGCTTTACTCTACAGCGAATTTTCCCAAGATTCCAGCACTTCCATGACTGCGATCGCGGATTTAGGGGATGGCGGTCCTGCGGCTATAGTCATTGATGAACCGAATAACTATAGCTTTAAGCGTTGGTCACCCAAGCATCAGCGTTTTGAATAATAAAATTGGCGTTGCGTCAGTCAAGTAATGAATAGCAGTAGAGTTGGCATCCTGCCCGCTCTACCAGATCTCGAACGGGCAAGATGCCCATTCTACAGGTGCGACCCAAGGGCCCGAGCAATCCCTCGCGCCCTTGGAGGCGCGCACCTACTCTTATAGCAGAAGTCAGAAGTCAGAAGTCAGAAGTCAGAAGTCAAACTCTTGCGCTTACTTAGGTTTGAGACTTTTGTCATGTCCTAACTGCCCTGGCGACTGCTATAAAATCATTCTATTATTCAGGAACGCCAAAAAAATAGCCGTAGAAATACTATCCACGGCTATGTCAATCACATATGTCAGAAATTTCCTAAACCCAAGGCCAAGGGGGGGAAACCCCCCCAGAAAGTTAAGGTGTTATGGCAATAACCAATACTTGGTCATAGTAGTAATTACTTCTCCTGGAATATCGGTCGGTTCTAGAGGGGTCCACTCCGCGATTTCGGCATAGCCTAGGGAATAAAACATTTGCATACTATAAATTACTGATTCACGAGTACCTTTGAGAGTGTGCTGAGTCGGTTGTTTCTTGAAATTGCGAGTAAATTTTTCTGACATTGTGAAAAAAATCAACTTGGATTTACAATGATTATTATAATAATTATATATTTAATTTGTCAAGGTTTTTTAAAAGTTTTTTTGGGAAGTTTTAGGGTTTGTATAAAAAAGCTATTGCATAGGCTTGACAAAGCATAATCTAACGTTAATTGTAGACAAATATTAACTTATTTTACTTAATTTTTAGTTAATATTTTGAGCAATAATATGGCTAAAATGTGATAATATTAATTATATTAACCAACAATAGCAATCATTTTACCTGGTTTTTATCACCCGAGCTACCGTTAATGATTGTCGGGGTTTACTGGGAATTTCAAGAGTTAGTTAAGTGGCCAATATTTCCGACAGACCTTCCCATGGCTTTATTGAAGATGATTTGGGATAGGTTCGAGTCGTCGAATTTGTGGCTCTTAACCCTCTTTTCGATTAGTTCACCAGAATTTACTTAGTTCCTTCAGATGTCTAATGACTTACGACAGTACCCTAAAATATTTAGTTGAACAATATCCTCAAGCCTTTACCCGTTGGTTGTTTAACCAAGAACCAGCAGAGGATATCGAAATTCTAAACACCGAATTAAGCACAGAACCAATTCGGGCAGATGCCTTGTTTTTTGTGCGAGTTGCTGATGCTATCTTGCATCTTGAATTTCAAACCTTACCCCAATCTGAACCTCCGTTACCCCTGCGGATGCTGGATTATTGGGTAAGGTTATATCGTCAGTATCGCTGTGATATTGAACAGGTAATAATTTTTCTCAAACCAACCCGATTAGCCGGAGTATTTGTGAATCAATTTACCGAGAGGAACCTATCCTTCCGCTACCGGGTGATTCGGATTTGGGAATGTGATCCACAACCGTTACTAACAACACCGGGGTTACTACCCTTGGCAGTATTAGCACAAGCGGAAGTGCCAGAAAACCTGCTATCCCAAGTAGCAGCCAGAATCGATATGATTGAAGATAGACAACAGCAGCGTAATTTATCTGCTTGCGTGCAACTGTTGGCTGGGGTGAAATTTGATGAACAGTTAATTCAAGCCTATTTTCGGGAGGATATGATGCAAGAGTCAGTCGTTTATCAACGAATTATTCGCCAAGGATTAGAACAGGGATTAGAGCAAGGATTAGAACAGGGATTAGAACAAGGATTAAAACAAGGATTAAAACAAGGAAAGCGCAATGAGCTGAATTTAATTAAGCGTCTACTTAACCGTCGCCTAGGTGAAATCAATCCCCAAGTACAAAATCAAATTGAGGAATTATCCTTTGAACAGTTGGAGGATTTAGGAGAAGCGTTGTTAGATTTTGAAACGGAAGTGGATTTGACCAATTGGTTGAACCAGTTATAGCGCTACGCGCAAGGGCAAGAGGCAAGAGGCAAGAGGCAAAGGTGCGCTTTCCAATGGGCGAGTAAATCGCCCTTGGGTCGCACCTAAAAGTTTACTAAAAAATAGGTGCGCTCTTACCATTAAGAATTTCATTCGCTACGGGTCGCACCTTTTTCAGCTTGTATCAATGTCTTAACTTTAATGGGTAGTGCTATAACAAATAAGTAACATCCAGTTAGGTGTTGCATTCAAAAGCCATGCTATCAAGACCTGATCGAGTGGCTTCTGAACCTCTCCCTTGAGTATTTGAATATAAACCTTGAGTATCTGGACCTTGTGGACGAGTATCTGAACTTCGACCGTGAGTATTTGAATACCGTGGTTGAGTCTCAGAGCCTCGTGAACGAATATCAGAGTCTCAACGTTGAGTATTTGAGTCTCGTGGTCGAGTATTTGAATATCGTGGACGAGTCTCAGAGTCTCGTGGTTGAGTATTTGAATATCGTGGTCGAGTATTTGAATATCGTGGACGAGTCTGAGAGTCTCAACGTTGAGTATTTGAGTCTCGTGGTTGAGCCTCAGAGCCTCGTGAACAAACCTCTTCCCTGCTCCCTACTGAGATGGAATAGAGCTGCGGGCAGGATGCCCACTCTACTGAGATGGAATAGAGCTGCGGGCAGGATGCCCACTCTACTGAGATGGAATAGACGGGCGGGCAGGATGCCGACTCTACTGATATTGAATAGAGCTGCGGGCAGGATGCCGACTCTACTGATATTGAATAGACGGGCGGGCAGGATGCCGACTCTACTGAGATGGAATAGAGCTGCGGGCAGGATGCCCACTCTACTGAGATGGAATAGACGGGCGGGCAGGATGCCCACTCTACTGATATTGATCACACGGGCGGGCAGGATGCCGACTCTACTGAGATGGAATAGAGCTGCGGGCAGGATGCCGACTCTACTGAGATGGAATAGAGCTGCGGGCAGGATGCCCACTCTACTGAATATGGAATAGAGCTGTGGGCAGGATGCCGACTCTACTGATATGGAATAGACGGGCGGGCAGGATGCCCACTCTACTTCTAACTTCTGACTTCTAACTTCAGACTTCTGACTTCTTAGAAATGCTATAATCTATGAGGTTTTATATGAAGATTGATAAATCCAGGGTGCTTTAAATAAGTCTATTTTTTGAATAACTATTGTAGAGCAGTTGATGGCAATGGCTGACAATACATTTCATGCCCAACTCGACTTTCTATTTCAGGTACTACAAGCAACCGCAGACAGTAATGGTGATGAGCAGGTAGTTTACCCATTACTGGCAAAAAATACAGACAAAATTAATGATATTTTAAAAAAATTTCGGGTTTTGGTAACAACTAGGCTGGCGGAAGCGAAAGCAGATGAACCGGAATATATAGCCGTAGATATTTTTAAATTCAGCACACTAATACTACAATTTACCTTGGGTGACAAAGCCAGCAATATGGAAATTGGAATCACTGGCTATGAAGTCGCACTAACTGTTTTCACTCGCGAGGCTTGGCCCCAAGATTGGGCTTTGACTCAATACAATCTCGGTAATGCTTACTTTTACAGAATCACAGGTCAGAAAGAACAAAACCTAGAAGAAGCTATCGCTTGCTACCAATTGGCAAAAGACGTTTATACCCGTGAAGCTTTTCCTGAAAAATGGGCAATGACTCAAAACAATCTCGGTGAAGCTTACCGTAACAGAATCACAGGGGATAAAGCACAAAACCTAGAAGAAGCGATCGCTTGTTACCAATTGGTAAAAGACGTTTATACCCGTGAAGCTTTTCCTGAAAAATGGGCAATGACTCAAACCAATCTCGGTAATGCTTACTCTAAAAGAATCACAGGTCAGAAGGCACAAAACCAAGAACAGGCCATCGCTTGCTACCAATTGGCTTTAGAAGTTCGCACCCGTGAAGCTTTTCCTGAAAAATGGGCAATGACTCAAAACAGTCTCGGTAATGCTTACTCTAAAAGAATCACAGGTCAGAAGGCACAAAACCAAGAACAGGCCATCGCTTGCTACCAATTGGCTTTAGAAGTTCGCACCCGTGAAGCTTTTCCTGAAAAATGGGCAATGACTCAAAACAGTCTCGGTAATGCTTACTTAGAAAGAATCACAGGTCAGAAAGAACAAAACATAGAACGAGCGATCGTTTGCTACCAATTGGCTTTAGAAGTTCGCACCCGTCAAGCTTTTCCTGAAAAATGGGCAATGACGCAATATAATCTCGGTAATGCTTACTCAAACAGAATCACAGGTCAGAAGGCACAAAACCAAGAACAGGCCATCGCTTACTACCAATTGGCTTTAGAAGTTCGCACCCGTGAAGCTTTTCCTGTTTATTGGGCAATGACTCAACACAATCTCGGTAATGCTTACTCAAACAGAATCACAGGTCAAAAAGCACAAAACCTAGAACAGGCCATCGCTTACTACCAATTGGTTTTAGAAGTACACACCCGTGAAGCTTTTCCTGTTTATTGGGCAATGACTCAAAACAATCTCGGTAGTGCTTACTCTGACAGAATCACAGGTCAAAAAGCACAAAACCTAGAAGATGCGATCGCTTGCTACCAATCCGCTTTAGCCGTTCGCACCCGTGAAGCTTTTCCCTATGAATGGGCATCGACTCAATACAATCTCGGTCGTGCTTACCAAGATGCTCAAAAGTTCCCTGAAGCTTACAATGCTTTTGATAGTGTTATTAAAACTGTAGAATTCCTGCGAGATGAAATTATTTCTGGTTCTGGAGAAGAAGAATACAAGACTAAACTAGCTGAAAAGAACAACCGAAGCTACCGAGGCATGGTAGAAACTTGCCTAGACTTAACTAATATCACCGCAGCCATTGACTATGTGGAACGGAGCAAAACCCGCAATTTAGTGGAAAAGATTCTCAGCCGTGACCTGAAAACTATTTTTCCTGTAGATGTTGCTACTCAACTACAACAATACAGAGATGAAATAGCGGCAGGTCAGGAGCAAATCCAACAGGGTAAAGCTGACAATCCAAAAGTCCTAGCACAACATATCCAACAGTTGCGACAGCAGCGCAATGATTTACAAGACCACAATTTACCTATCGGTTCTAGGTTTAAGTTTGAGCAATTTCAGCAGAAGCTGGATCACAACACTGCTATTGTAGAGTTTTACATTACAGGGGATAAGCTGCTCACCTTCATCTTTAGCGGTCAAACTCAAAAACCTATAGTTTGGCAATCTGAACCACAAGACTTCAAAAAACTGGTAAATTGGACAAATAAGTATTTACGAGATTACAAAGCTTATAGAATCAATAAAGATAATTATAATTGGCAAAATGACCGGGAGCATGCCAATTTAGCAAATCCATGCCTCAAAGTAACGAGAAGACTAGGGTTTCAAAGCATAATTGAAAGTGTTATGCGCAAAAATGGGATGCTCCCAAATGACCTGAGTAACCGCCTACATGAGTTGGCTGATATTCTATCCATTGATCACATAATTCAGCAAATTCCCGAAAAATGCGATCGCTTAATTTTAATCCCCCATCGGTTTTTACATTTATTCCCCCTTCATGCCTTACCGATTACCAGTAAGCAGAGAGAAGGTAACCCTAAAATTCTGATGGATCG
>NZ_JAAHIE010000005.1:0-26114 GCF_010671945.1 Moorena sp. SIO4E2 | reverse complement strand
GGCAAATTATTTATTACCACATAAATACATAGCTACAAACACATTAACTACAGATTTAACTTATAAGTCAACAAATTAACATAATTAAAAACAAAAAACTGGTCTACTTCCCTTAAGCTATATTAACGGTATTAAGAAGACTTTGTGTGATCTTTTTCAACTAACAGAAAAAATGACAAGAAATGAATTCAGTAATTTTGTTTGCAACAAACAGGTCTTATGTTCGCTCTAGCGCCGTTATCGGGATGGCAGTAACTGGAAGGTGAGTGATTGTCTCGTTAATCTTTACTTTTGTGGCTTCTGACAAGGGTAATTATCGATATTTTAAATTCCGAGGAATTACGCCTATCATTCGATCTAGTTCTTATTATTGGAATGCACTACCAGGGACTAAGTTGACTTGTGTCTGGGTCTAATCGGAACCAGATAGTTTTCTGCATCTTTTTGAGGAGTTCAGAAAAATGATTTCTTCTTGACTGTCAGGAGAACTTCATGGAGTGACCCTAAGAGCTAATGTGTAAAGTAAATATTAAGAAGCTTGAAAGCCTTGCTATGATTGTCTTTTGGGTATTAAATAGTTCAATTGTTCTAGTTTAGCGCAAGCCTTATCCTACAAGGATTACAGCGAGTTTACAAATCAGCTCTAAGCATGGTTGAGGGTTAAACGTTCTATATATCGTTATTTGGGTGGAGTATTAATAGTATTCGGCGAACTAGCGAGTACAGGGCACTAGATTTACATTGCTGAGGTATAAAGCATTATAATTAGTATATTGTTTTTATTAACTGTGGCTATGATTCAAATTGATATCGACGATATTTATGAAGCTAAACATTTATCTTTAGAATTATATGCTGATTCATCTGATGAATTATTTGATGAAATCGAAAGTTGTAATGGTGATTTAGAATCAGGACTTAGTCATTTAGATGATGTAGATTGTGATGAACCAGATTCTATTTTTTATAATTTTAAAGAAATTTTTTGTAACTATAAACTAATAAAAGAGATTCAACAGTACAATACTGTAGAAGCTCTAGCTGCCTTTATTTTATCATATTTAGCATCCAATCCTATGTTTAGGTTTGCGGCTAAAAATGTAAAACAAGGACTTGCTCTTCTCTTAGCTATTTATATTATAAAGGAAGGAATTGATCAAATATGTAATAACTAGCAGAAAATGAATTAAGTAATTTTGTTTGTTACAAACAGGTCTTATGCTCGCCCTAGCGCCGTTACCGGGATGGCAGTAACTGGAAGGTGAGTGATTGTCTCGTTAATCTTTACTTTTGTGGCTTCTGACAAGGAAAATTACCGATTTATCCATGTAATCGAGTGACCGCTGGCATTTGACATCACAGCGATCACCATTTTAGTCAACAGCTCTACCCGACAATGAAACAGCTCTGCCCGAGAGGGGAATTTCTAGTTCAAGCAGTTATTTAAAATTAGGGATTTGCCAATATTGTCCTGAATAATTACCACAGTTAGCCATAATCGGTTTATTGTCTTGGGAATCATTAATGATATCTAAACATTTATCACTGCCCGTAAACATGGTTTTGAGGCGATAATATCCAGACCTGTTTGTTGCTTCTATTTGCCAATATTGTCCTGAATAATTACCACAGTTAGCCATAATCGGTTTATTGTCTTTAGAATCATTAATGATATCTAAACATTTATCACTGCCCGTAAATAGGGTTTTGAGGCGATAATATCCAGACCTGTTTGTTGCTTCTATTTGCCAATATTGCCCTGAATAATTACCACAGTTAGCCATAATAATTTGATTGTCTTTAGCATCATTAATGATATCTAAACATTTATCACTGCCCGTAAACATGGTTTTGAGGCGATAATTTGTTTGTCCTTGGGCAACGTTAGTAGTACTGGCAAAAGCAATCACAGAAGACGCAACAGCTATACCAAAAGTTAAAATTCTCTTTATATTGTTGTTGGACATGGTGGTATGATACATTGTTTGAGTTTTAGATAAAAATTGATCAAAAATTGTTCCACAAACTCAACTTACCTGAGTTCGATATAATTGACACTCCCTGGTCTTTTGACACAGGGTTTTCGGGTTGGGGTAACTTCAGCTAAAAGCATAATCAATATCGCTCACTCCTCCTGAGAATTGCTATAACTATAGTGTTTATTGGAGTTATGAGGTACGCTTTTTAACCTCAAAGTCCCCCTTTTTAAGGGGGATTTAGGGGGATCGCTTTGCACCTCATAGCTATAAGAATTGCTATGATCCCAGAGTATTGATGTTTCTTTCCTTTTGCCTTGAACTCTAAGATAATCATCAGTTTAGACCTTAACTGTCCTATACCTTCTACTACAACGCCTAAAGTAAGATTCCGGATTCTCTAAAAATATTTTTCTCACAGCGGGTAAAACCGCTATGAGTATTCATACCCGGTTTAAAAACACGGGACTTTCGACTTACAGGTTCCCTCGTAAATTGGCTCTTAAGCACTTTCCGTGAGCAGGGAATAGGGAATAGGGAATAGGGAATAGGGAATAGGGAATAGGGAATAGGGAATAGGGAATAGGGAATAGGGAATAGGGAATAGGGAATAGGGAAAACAATCCTGTGTAGCTGATAGTTATGCAAAGCGCCGTAGCTATATAGTACCTGAATGGTATCGCATTCACGCCCACCTCCGAGCAGGTTATGATTCAAGGAGTATTACTTACATCCGGCAAACCAAGTTTTTCGACTGTTCTTTTTCCTTAGTTAACGGCTGATAGGTCTTGTGAGCATACGGCTCATATCCCTCAAAACCTGAATAAGTCATCTCACACAATAACCGAGACTTGAGCGGAGAAGGAGGTAAATTTACCGTAAGCATTCAGCAGTCAGCCGTCAGCCGTCAGCCGTCAGCCATTCGCTACGCGAACAGTAGTGTGGCCATAAGCCATAAGCCAAAGTTTTTTGATACTGAATTTTGCCCCCCTAGCCCCCCAACTTTGGGGGGAACAAGAGTCAATTTGCTTCTAAAAGTCCCCCAAAATTGGGGGACCAACGGGGGCTTGGATGTAGCAAATGAGACTTCTCAGACAACCTCTTAGCTAAATGCTTACGAATTTTGAAACATATCTGCCCCTTAATAAGGGGTTATTCCTATTTCATAAAAAAAAACATAATTTGACACTTAACTTAATAAAATAGCCAACTGCTATATGTTCTCCCGCAACCTCGCATTTATCATCGGTATTAATAACTATACAAACGGCATTTCCACCCTGAACACCGCCGTCAACGATGCTAAACAACTAGCAGAAATTCTCCGCGAGAAGCATGATTACGAAGTCTGGGAATGCCTAGACGAAGTGGCAACTCTGTCTAAGTTTAACAAATTTTTATCCCATACCTTACCCGAACAAGTCACTGAAAATGACCGCTTATTATTTTACTTTGCTGGTCATGGAGTCGCTCTCAATGGGGATGATGGCCCGGCTGGTTACTTAATTCCTCAAGATGCCAAACTGGGGGATACTAATAGTTATCTGCCCATGACGAAGTTACACGATGCTTTAAGTCAATTACCCTGTCGTCATTTTTTGGGTATCCTCGACTGCTGTTTTGCTGGTGCTTTTAAATGGTCGAATACTAGGGATTTACTCACATCGCCAGAAGTAATTCACCAAGAACGATACGACCGTTTTATTAGTGACCCAGCCTGGCAAATTATTACTTCTTCAGCTTCTGACCAAAAGGCTTTAGATAACTTTAATTTAGATAGCGAACGCAGTCAAGTCGGCAATCATTCCCCTTTTGCGGCGGCATTATTAGAAGCCCTCGAAGGGGAAGCAGATATCTATCCTCCTGCTACGAATGGTAAACCAGCTGGAGATGGGGTAATTACAGCCACAGAATTATATTTACATTTACGGGATCGAGTAGAAATTCCCACAGAAAAATACCGTCTACGACAAACCCCTGGTATTTGGTGTTTAAATAAGCACGATAAGGGAGAATATATCTTTCTTTCTCCGGGACATGAACTTAACTTACCGCCAGCACCACCATTGGATGAGTCACAAAATCCCTATCAGGGTTTAAACTCCTTTGACGAGAAACATAGTTCACTGTTTTTCGGTAGAACATTACTAATAGAAAAGTTAGACTATTTTGTCAAAGCTAATCCCCTGACAGTGGTGTTGGGTGCTTCTGGTTCGGGTAAATCTAGCTTGGTCAAGGCCGGATTAATTCCCAAACTACGGCAAGATAATACCGAGAAATGGTGTATTTTGCCAACCATCCGTCCTGGTGAGACTCCCTTGGAAGCATTAAATAATGTGCTGACTGATGCTAAGTTACCAGGGGTAGAGCCACAAAACCCCCAGCATAACCTGGCAATGAGCATTGATGTTTGGGCGAAAAATAACCCCAACTCTAAGTTATTACTGTTTATTGACCAAAGCGAAGAAATTATTACACTCTGTCAAAACTTAGATGAGCGTAAGGAGTTTTTCCAACAGATACTCACAGCCATCAATGCCCATCGGGATAAATTACGGGTAGTATTAACCCTACGTTCTGATTTTGAACCCCAAGTCAGGGATGCTGGCTTAAAGTTGGCACCGGAAGTACTAAATCAATTGGGAACTAAGGTACTGATAAATCTTTGGCAAAGTGGACGATTTATTGTACCGGCGATGACACGAGGGGAACTAAGGGAAGCGATAGAAAAACCGGCTCAAGCACGGGTAATGTATGTTCAACCCCACGAATTAGTAGAACAATTGATTGATGAAGTGGCGGATATGCCCGGAGCATTGCCCCTGCTGTCTTTTGCCTTAAGTGAACTGTATCTCAAGTATTTAAGGCGGCAACGGCAGGCACAATACAGCGGTATTACTATTGACCGAGCGTTGACTCAAGCCGATTATATGGAATTGGGGGGAGTAATGCGATCGCTAACTCAAAGGGCTGATAAAGAGTATCATTTGCTAGTTCAAGAAAATCCCGCTTATGACCAAGTAATCCGTGATGTGATGCTGCGGATGGTGGCACTAGGTGGGGGTGAGTTAGCCCGTAGGCGGGTACCGTTATCGGAACTAGAATATCCACCACCGAAAAATGGTTTAGTGAAGGAAGTAATTGAGCGCTTTAGCAATGCACGGTTACTGGTTATTGGAGAAGATGCTGAGGGGAATCCCTATGTGGAACCTGCCCATGATGCTTTGGTGCGGGGTTGGCAAAGGTTGCTGGAGTGGAAGCTTGAGAATGAGGAAAATTTACTTCTACAACGGCGGTTGACTCCCGCAGCCCAGGAGTGGGAAAGCCAGCAACAGGCAAGGTTTCTTTGGAATGCTAACCCTCGTCTTGATTTGTTGAAAAAGGTATATTTATCCGATGATAACTGGCTTAACCAAGTAGAAGCTGAGTTTGTGCGGCGCAGTATTGGGCGAAAAAGCTTTAATACTCGTCGGAATTGGGGTGTTGCGATCGCAGTTATGCTAGGGTTAGGTACGGGTTTGGTCTTTTCTTTGATTGGACAGAGAGAGGTACTGATAGGTCAAGTCAGAACTAATATAAAATCTGCAGAATCGACCTTACCAAACCAAGAGTTGGATGCGTTGCTTAACAGTTTACGGGCAGGGAAAGTTCTTAAAGATTGGCCTGGATACTTATCCCTATTCAAGCCAGAAAGTGAGCTACCGTTTTTAATGGAGCCAGAAAGTGAGCTTCAACATCAATTGTTACGAACTTTGCAAAAGGTATTCTATTTAGCGAAAGAACGTAACCGCATAGAAGTGCCTCAAAACTTTAAGAAGATGTTTTTTAAGGATGGTGAGTTACTGATTGCTACAGCAGGATATGATGGTATTGTCCGCTTACAAGAGTTGATGGGACAACCACTAGCCCAAGTATTTTCAGGACATAAAGGTGAAGTCAATCTTGATATTAATAAGGATGGTCGCTTATTAGCAACCATTGACAAGCAATGTACTGTTCGCCTGTGGAACTTGGAAGAAAAACAGGAAGAGCCACCAAAGCTTATAGCTTCTATCTCACAGTCTAAAGATTGCGAAGTGAGCGGTGAGGTGAGCGGTGAGATCATTTTCAGTCCTGATGGCAAGAAGCTTGTAGCCTATAAAGACCGAACAAGCACTATCTACCTGTGGGACTTAACGGGAAATGAACCGAAGCTATTAAAAAAGGATCAAGACAATTTCAGTAGTATTAGCTTTAACTCCAAGAACCAGCTAGTTGTAGCTGTAGCTAACGAATCTGACTATACCCTCCGCTTGTCAGACTTTGTGTCTGGCAGTCAGTTAGCAGAGTTTAAAGATTTTTATGGGTGTTATTCGTGTGAGAGTCAACTCTTTGGGAACCTCGTTTTTAGCCCTGATGGTACATACTTGGCAGCCGCCTATGGCACTGATAACAGCATTGCCTATGTTGTTAGTTTAGATCATGAATCGTGGGAGAGTTTTAAACCCCTAAGCAGAGCTGCAAGCATCAGTTTTGATGCCAATAGTCGTCTGATTATCGGTCAACAGAATAATGGTATTATTAGTGTTCATGATTTATCTGGGTCTCATTCTTTACAATTTGAAATGAAAGGGCATCAAGGTAGTATTGGTGAGGTTATTTCTAGCTCGAATGGCAGAAAAATTGCTAGTATAGGTGATGACAATACTATTCGCTTGTGGGAAACAGAGAACAAGCAAGTGGAAGAGTTAATCCCAATTGAGGGGAAGTTTAAAAGTCTCAGCATCAGCCCCGATAGCAAGCAACTAGCTGCTGTAAAAGAAGATGGGAGTGTCCATTTGTTAGATTTGAATGCTAATAATAATAAGTGGGAGCAATTTGCAGATATTCAAGGCATAAGTCAAATCATTTTTAGCCCTGATCGTAAGCAATTGGCTGCTGTAGACAAAGATAATACGATTAGCCTATTAGATCTAAATGGAAAGGAATTGTATCCACCCCGAAAATTCAAAAAACCAATTAGCCAGCTTATTTTTAGCCCTGATAGCAAGCGTCTGGCTGTTATAGAAAATGATGATGGTATAATCCATCTGTTGGATTTGAACAAAAAAAACTGGAAAACCTTGCCCTTCAAATTACCTCTTCGTATCGCTTTTAGCTCGGATGGCAGGCTGTTGGTGGTGGATTTACTAGATGACGAAAATGTAGATAAACCCACTATCGTCTTAAAGGAATTGAAGCCTGGTAATGAATTGTATTCTGGGAAGGAATTAGTTCGGTTTAAGGGTGCTGAGAACCCCAGATTCAATAAGAATAGTATTGTTCTTAATACTCAGGGTAACTTATTAGCAGCTATTTCGGACAGCGATTATATCCATGTATGGGATATATCAGGAAAATTATTGACTGCTTTCAAAGGGCAGCAAAAAAACAAATTAACCAGTATAAGTCAAAGTGCTGATGGTAGCTTAATAGCTACCCTTGACCAGAATGGTACTGCAAAGTTGTGGCAGTTTGGAGGATTGGATGAACTCCTATCCAAGAGTTGTGATAGGGTGCGTGACTATCTTGAGAATAACCCCAATGTTGACAAGAGCGATCGCAATCTCTGCGAGAATGTACCAAAATTGGCGATCACCGAAGACTAATCGCACTCCAAAAACTCTTGGCACACAAGTGCGATCACTTGTAGGCAGATTTACTACGGTTGCTTGGGAAGTGCGATTGGCCGTAGGCCACGCTACGCGAGTCACGCTTCGCTTCCGCTAAAAGCGATCGCACTCTCGTTAATCTTGGTTGAGAAGTCGTGCGCTAAACGTAGCTATGCCTCTAGGGCTTATCCCACCGAAAGCATTACCTACGAGTTCGATTTGCTATCAGCAACAGATAGTGAACGCATCCATTCATCCAAATCGTCAGGTTTCGTAAAGTCCAACAACGCTTCCCCCAAAGCTTCAAGCTGAGGGAGGGATAAGGCTTGAACCTGCGCTCGTATTTCTGGGGACACTTCGCCAATGCGACGCAAGAGTTGGCGGAGTATAAGAGATTGTTCCCCTTCGTAACGGCCTTCATCCTTAATGTCTTGATAAATTACAGACTGCTCCATGATATCTCTGCGTAAAACCTGGTTAATGAAGTTCCTCTTTAATAATAGCCCTGCTAGAATCCCAGCGGACGCAGCCACATTGGTCTGTATCCTCATTTCTGGAATCGCCTCAACTCTTGCAGCCACCTGACGCAAGGTTTGAGCAGCGTCGGGGGTTTGTGTCAGCACAGCCAAGGGCAATAACCCCGTCGATTCCAGAAACGGCTGAGTTGGTTGTTCCCATAGCCGAATCACCTCAAATTCGTGACGAGTACCAGGAATCTCAAACGCTGTCTGATAAACGAGTGCAGAAGTTGAACGGGTTAAGTAAATGACCACTTGGCGCATCTGCTTATTGGGAAAACGGCGGAAAACTCTTAGGCGGTAATCTGCCATTCTGAAGGCCATAGTTGAGTCAGGTTTAGTCTGAAACTCGACGTGAAGGACAAAATCATCAGAATTCAGCAAAATCAAAGCATCCGCTCGAATGGGTTCAAGGGACAGTTCAGATGGACTGAGTTGGGTCATGGTGATGGGTTCACCAAGTAACCAGGAGGCAAAATCTTCCGAAAAGCTTTCAGCGAGGAACTTGCAGGTATTATCGAACATTAAACGATTATATCAGAGTGCCCGTCTCAGGGATTCTGCTGGATCCCGACTCCCGACTCCCTCGGTGCGCTTTCCGTAGGCGAATTAAATTCGCCACGGGTCGCACCGCTCCCGACTCCCGACTCCCTACTCCCTCAAACCCGGATTATTCAACTGCTTCATAAAAAACTCTTCCAAAGAAGGACGATTTAAAGTCATATTCATCAATTGGGCATCCATCAGCCGGAGGGAAGCCATAAACTCTTGGGGTTCCCCTCGCAATTGACCGTACCAGCAATCATCCTCAAATTCCAATTCCATCAACCACCGTTTGATAATCTCTATATTCCCACCTTTGCCTTTAACTCGGTAGGTGTTATCGGTACCCAAAAGTTCATCTAACGCTCCCATACAAATTAATTCCCCATTAGCGAGAATAGCGATGCGATCGCATATTTTCTCCACATCTGACAACACATGGCTGTTGAAGAAAATAGTCTTGCCTTGAGCTTTCAGAGACATAATAATTTCCCGGATTTGGTAGCGTCCCATGGGGTCAAGACCGGACATGGGTTCATCGAGAAATACTACTTCTGGGTTATTAATCAGTGCCTGGGCCATACCGATGCGCTGGAGCATCCCTTTAGAATACTGACGTAGTTGTTTCTTGCGTGCTGCTGATTGGGACAATCCTACTAGTTCTAACAGCCGAGGAATGCGTTTACGTTTTACCTCATGGGGAATTTCAAATAGTCCAGCCGTAAAGTGCAAAAATTCCCAGCCAGTGAGATAGTCATAGAAGTAGGGGTTTTCTGGTAAGTAACCAATGCGCTGCTTGACCTTTACATTACCAAGGGGATTTCCCAGTAACCATCCTTCTCCGCCAGTAGGACGGACAATTCCTAGTAAGGTTTTTAAGAGGGTAGTTTTCCCGGCTCCATTTGGACCGAGTAATCCAAAGGTTTCTCCCTGATAGACCGTTAGGGAGCAATTTTTCAGGGATTCAATTTTTTGATTGAGCCAGAAGCCAGTGCGGTAGACTTTGCGCAGTTGGGAGGTCTGAACCACTGGGATTGCTTCAGAGGTGGTGAGTTGGGGGGGGAAAGTGAGAGTAGATTGCTCCATCCTGTTGCTCAGAAATGAGGGATATAATCTATATTTATTTATTCCCTATTTTGGGGGTGTTTGTGTCTATTCTTAATAAAATTCCTGATAGCTGATCGGGTAAGGTCTGGCTGAATGTTTACGGTCAGTCTTGCTGGATTACTCTTGAGCGAAAAAGTCTACTAACTGCTGACCAACCTCAGGATTGTATAAGCGTAAGTAATTCCAGTAATTACCCAAAACTTGCTTGACATAGTTTCTGGTTTCACTAAAGGGTATAGTTTCCACAAATTCATCTAAATCAATGGGTTCATTTTCCTTTAGCCATTTCCCTACATTACCTTGACCAGCATTGTAACTAGCAATGGCGAATGCGGAGTTATCCTTATACACGCGATGGCTATGGGCAAGAAACCAGGTTCCTAGTTTAATATTATCGTTGGGATTATCGAGTTTATAGTCGTTAAAATTGATGGATTTCCCTACCCAAGCTGCAGTACTGGGCAACATTTGCATTAAGCCCATGGCACCAGCAACTGATGTAATGTTTGCCTCAAATCGGGACTCTTGACGAATTAAGGATATAACCAGTAGAGGATTAATGTTACGCTGTTTTGACTCGGTTTCGATTATCTCTAGATAGGGAAAGGGATAGAGGGCTTGCCAGTAAGCCGGTTTTTTCCTGATTTTCTGGTACTGCTCCTGTTCTTGGGAGGTTTCTCGGTCTTCGAGAGTCTCTACCTCGGAAATTCCTTTGAGGTATTCTCCCATCGCCAGCCTGAACAAGCCATCAGTAAACTGTTGTGGCACAGTCGGCTTGAGGCGAGTTTGAAATTCCCCTTGCCATAGGCTCCAAGCATCCTGGTCTTGACCAAGCTGATACAATTCCTTCAAAGCTGCTGAGCCCACAGGTAACTCGGGTCGCACCGTTGGCCAGTTTAACGTAAGGGATGACTGGCGCAGTGTGGTAAAGTCTCCCACATCCCAACCCAACTGTACCGCTGAGCGCCAAGCATAGTATGATTGAATATGATTGGTAATTACCTGCTTAAACGCTGCTTCGGCTTCCTGCTTCCGTCCTAGCTGAGTTGCCCATTTTCCCGACCAAAACCCTGCCCGACGGGCGATCAGACTGTGGGGATTATCCTTAAGGATCGGCTGAACGTTATGCCAAGCTGTCAGGATGTCTCCGTTTTGTGCCGCCTCTTGAGCCATCTGCCAGCGATAGTCCGCTGCTGCATCAGAATTGCTATAGTTGTCGATTAACAATTGATAGGCTTGCTCAGCAGCGTTGGGACTTTTGAGTTGCTCTAGAGTTTTGGCTTTGGCCAAAAGTGCCTCAGCAGCTCGGTCGGGAAAGCGATCGATAACTTGGTCTAAATACGGGATCTTGTCAATGGGTGGTTCTAGTTCAGCTAGTTGGAGATAAGCCAAGGCAGTTTCCTTGGCATCGGGAAATTCCTCGACCATCTTTTTATAAGCCAGTTTAGCTGCTCTGGGCTTTTGAGCATACTGAAGTGCTCTAGCCCCTAAGTAGCTATGCTTAGGTAATGGTTTAGCATTGCCATAAGCAGCACTGGCTTGAGCATATTTGCGGTCTTTCCAATAGGCTAATGCGATCGCTTCCCAATCTTTCGGCTGGATTATAGCACGATTTTTATCATCGACAGATTTTCCGTAATTACTAACTAGTTGATCTAGCACTAGGGTAACCCCTGGTTGGTCAAAGGTATACCTGGCTAATAACAGCATCAGTTCAGGTTGATTGGGCTGATCCTTAAGCTTTTGCTGGATTAATTCAATGATGCGAGGATGAGAAGGATAGTTTTTCAGTGCTCGTTCCCAGTATTTCGGCTCTTCCGCAGAAAAGTCATACATCTGCTGTATTTTTGCCAACCAGGGCTGCTCAAAACTCCAGATGGTGCTGGCATATTTCGGAGCAATAGATTCCTTTTCTGGTTTGCGGTAGGGTGAATCATCTGACAAGAAGGCATACAAGGCTTCAGCTGCCACTGGCTGATTACCATAGCGTTGGAGCAACTCCTGCCAAGCTTGTTGGGCTTGAGCTTTGTCCCCAGTGAATTGGTAAGCCTGTGCTCGTTTGAGCACAATATGTCCTGCTAATACTGGATATTCCCACTCTAATTTATCTAACCAACGCAGTGCCTCCCTTCCCTGCTGCCCAGCTATAGCATCAACGGCCAATAGGTAACGAGCACGACCACGATTGAGGGATTTTGGTCCAATTGCGATCGCTTCGAGTTGTGCCACCCGCTCCTCGGGGGATTGAGATGCTAGTTTTAGTACTGTAGTGTCCTTGGGATTTCTGCGCCCCATGATTTGCTGGGGGAGCAACACTACCCAACTGGTTAATCCTAGCGGGTTCTTGGGATCAATCAACACTAAGATGCTGATCGAGATCAGCAGTAGGCTCAATCCCACACTAGACGCTAGTAGGATTTGTCGTCTGGTACGCTGCCGCAATTGCTGGCGCAATAAAGGATAGTAGCGGGAGAATTTCAAACGTGACCGTTTCATAGAGCCTCCTTCTGATGCACGTCCATATTAGGATGAGATTTTGGGAATAGAAAGCTCTGTGACATCATCTCCGGCAGCATTGGTATTGTTAAGCTTGAGTAATTGGTGATTATGATCACTCAACGAGCCATTACCAATGCACCATTACTCTGACCCAAAAACACCTTTAACTATAAACACTACTGAAAGAACCGGACAGGATCTGACATTCCAACCTCTATTCCTTTAACCATATTTAGGAACCCCACAACCGTGCTGTGATTTGATAGAAGACTTATGGAACGCGGAAAAATAGTTGCTATTCTAACTGGAGCTATATCGATATTGCTAGCGATCGCTTACTTAATTATTGTCCAGCTGCTGGATTTTCGAGGAGAGATGATCCCTGCTCCAGTCAGCCAATCATTAAACTGGGGATATTGGATTGGGTATTTCCCACCAAGTGTTGCCCAATGGTTAATCCCTTAATAAAGCGATAAGTGTGAATGAAACTCCCCGCGCGTAAACGCGCGGGGATGCTTGGGCAAGAGAAATACTATTCCCTTGCCGGATCGTTGCCCTAGGTTCTGATCTGCCCTGTGCTTTAGCTGTTTCTAGTTAGCTGTATCCCGCAGTGCTGCCAACACCGTCTCATGAATCACACCATTGCTGACAACCACACCCTGATTTTCAACTAGCTTAGAACCGATCGAAAAGTTCAGGGGCTTGCCATGCATATCTGTAACAAGCCCACCAGCTTCCTCCACAACAATGGTGCCTGCAGCATGGTCCCAAATTTTCTCACGGTAGTTGGGATACTTCGATGACGGTAAACGTAGGTAAAGGGCTGCTTGACCAGAGGCAACCGCACCATACTTAGCCTGAGAATCCATCCGCAGGGAATCTGCAGTAATTCCCACCGCCTTAGCTACCAAATCTTGCCGAGAATGGTCACCATGACCAGACTCCACGCTTTCGACGAACCGGAGTTCTGCTGTATTGTCAGCATCAGTGACTTGAATCGATTCGGGTTCCCCACCACTAATCGGTACCATGGTTGCTCCCTGACCCCGTACTGCCACAAATAGCACACCCCGTTCACCATCTGGTTGTGCTAGGTTGACGGGTAAAGCTGGGCAAGCTAGCACTCCTACTTTCACTTCACCTTGTTCTACCAAAGCCAAGGCAACAGCATATTGATCATTACGCAGAAACCCTTTGGTGCCATCAATCGGGTCTAAGGTCCAGTAGCGAGGTCCAATCTCTCCATTGCCTAGATTAATCCAACTAACCACTGCCTCAGGAGTAGCATCATTAGTTACAGATTGCACATAACTGGTTACCTGTGCCAACTGATTCGCCATGGTTGGTTCCACCAAATCAGCAGCATCTTCTTCACCCACTACTGGATCATTAGGAAAGCCTTGGGCAAGTAAGCGGCAAATCACTGCCTGAGACCCATAATCGGCAACAGTGACAGGGCTTTTGTCACTTTTTTCCATAGCTTGAGTCACCCGTTCACTCCGGACTTGCTCACAAATTTTGGCAGCGGCTAAGGCTGCCTCAATCGCAACCTGTTTCTCTTGTTGATAAGACATTGTAAATAACTGCTCCTAAGGGCGAAAAGGTTTTTTGAAGTTTTTTTGGTCATGGGTAATAGGTATAGCTAATAGGTAATAGTCCCTTGAGTAATCACAAATCCCAATTAGGGATTACCTATTACTGACTACGAACTGCCTGGTTTTAAAGGCTTGTGGCCTAGCAGCATGTTTTTCCCTGACCTTAGGGACAGAGCTAGGAACTGGCAGTCATTCATAGGTGTCATAACCATTACAAAGGGGGAACTAATCTCCATTGCTGGCATCTTAGCTAGGAAATTCCGGATTAAGAGGAAATTACCAGGGAATTAACTAAGAGCAGTAATCGAGGTACAACAATAATGTATTTCATCCGGATCATCTGTGCCATTTTCCTGCCACCACTTGGTGTGTTCTTGCAAGTGAGTTTTGGCAAGTCATTTTGGCTTAATATTCTGTTAATGGTATTGGGTTTCATTGTAGGCACTCAACTTGGTTTTCCCAAATATGGTGTAGTGCCTGCCATACTCCATGCCGTATGGGTGACTGCTAATCAATATCAGGATTAAACTGTTTACTAGGGACTCTGCCCTAACCGAACACAGAACAGGGATTATAGGTCCGGTAACCCGGCTCTAAAACTAGAAGAATTTGGCACAATGGAAGTGAGTACGCAAACGCAGTGCTTAAGGCAATCAGCCTTGTCCTAACAAACACCAAAGGTATACCATAATGGATTTAATTCGGATTTTATGTGCTATTTTCCTGCCACCACTGGGAGTATTTTTGCAAGTGGGTATTGGCTGGCCCTTTTGGATAAATATTCTTTTAACCCTATTGGGGTACATTCCAGGTATTATCCATGCCGTTTGGGTGATTGCCAAGAGATAAAATCAAGGATTAGACTGACTACAAATGTACAGTTCAAAACAATCATCCCAACCTGTGAAGTATAAGGCTTTGAACTATCAGGGAGTCTACCCCTGCCCAGTCTGTCGTGTGGGTCAGATTCAAAATTTATCGTTAATGGAAGCTTTTGCCTGTCACGAGTGCCGCCACATTTTCACTGCTGATCTCGAAAGGCAAATACTCAAAATAACCGATCGGCAGCCCCCAATGACCTGGCACTGGAATGGCAAAAAGTGGACAGGGGCCCATCTAGAGGGGGTTGAATGGGGATGGGTGAATTGGTTCTTAGCCTTGGCATTTGTAGTTTGTCCAACGACCTTAATTGGGGCAGCCGTTTATATGTTTCCCCCTGCCCCAGATAGTCCTGTATCTTGGCTTCCAGCTGCTTGGGTAGGGTTAACGTTTTTATGCCATCTGGCAATCGTTGTCTGGTTGGTGATGGAATTTTATCAATTTCCAGTTTGGGAGTACTTGAGAATTGGACGGCAGCGAATTATGGGTCGTTAGTTCTGTTAATTAACTTGAAAATAGTGCTGAGTATTGTTAAGAATAACACCCTTATATTTTCATCCTTTATAGTTTATAATTACTAATTCATACTTGCTCAGGCTCACAGCTCTAGCCGTTTACGTGTAAATTAAGTATAATTGGTTACAAAATTGAGTAATCCTGCTATAAGATAGGGGGTTGCTAAGCTGATGTGCATTTAAAGTTGGTTATTACCTGTTCCCAGATCCCCGCTATCCGAAGTTCCCTTCGAGTAATTTAGGTCTCCCAATCTAAATTCTGAACAGCTTAGTGCTAATTATGCTCGCGTAGCGGCTCGGAAAGAGCATCGCAACCCATGGCACTAAAACCTTTTGGCTGAGCTGATTTCCTAGAGCAACACATTCTTCTGCTCATGTTAAGTCCCACTGATTAGTTATACTTATAGGTTGCTAACAACACTTTTTTGCAACTGATTGACCGTAGGTCACGCTACGCGAACGCTATGATTGAAGAATGTGCAATTTTTAGCCATACCATAGTCAACTAATGCTTATGCTCACAGAAAGCCCATCATTGTATAAATAGTATAGACTAACCCATTCAAAGACAACTGCTGGAACTATCGTACTTGGTTTTGGTGCTATCCTGATGGGAAGCAGTCTACACTTGAGCGTACTGTCGCTTACTGTCAAAGCGTACTGTCGCGTACTGTCAAAGCGTACTGTCAAAAGGGAGGTTGGATTTCTTTCCACGACCACTTGACCACTAATAGACACATTAAGTGCCATGTTTTCATCTCAATCCCCCCAAGAAAATGGGGAATCTCCAAAAGGGGACATTACGCTGAAGGACGCTAACGGTAAAACTCTCGAATGTTACATTGAGCATTCCCTAGAGCTGGAGGGTTGTGAATACCTTCTGCTGTTACCTGTGGACTCACCCATAGAAATTGTTGCTTGGGATGATGATGAAGACTTAGCTGATGCCTCTCTAGTTGAAGATGAAGCTGAGCTTGACTTGATCTTCCCTGACGCCCAAGCTGTTCTGGCTGAGCAAAATCTTCAGCTCAAGCGCACCGCTTTTACCTTAACTGTTGCTGGTGAGTTGCCACCAGTGGACGAAGATGACATTCTCACCCTGGAAATTGAAGACGATAATGTTCCGATGGAAGCAGAGGAACTACAGGAGCTAGCGAGCTTTTATTACAAAGAACAAGAGTATGGCATTTATACGCCTGTAGAACCACTCCTGTTTTTTGCTCGCTCCAACCAATCTGGTCAACCCGAGTTACTGTCTACAGAGGAAATTAAACAAGTTCAGCCATTGCTCGAAGAACTGCTATTCGATGATCTTGATTAGGAGACAAGAACTCGGGTTGACCCCTTAAACGATTCAGGGGAAACTAGTGTTTTGGTGTATAAGAGTATGAAAACTCTCAAAAGCATCTCCAATAGGTTTTTTTATTTCGTTCTGTTGCCAACGACCCTTGGTCTTTGTGCATGGCAGGGCTGGGAGTGGTGGAGTTGGGTGGTATCCCCACCTGTTAAAGCACAATCTTCCGAAGATGTAGCTCCAACCCTCATAAAAATTGAGATTCCCCCAGGAACCCCAGGTCAGCAAATAGGCAGAGATCTTGAAGCTTCTGGTTTAATTCGCTCAGCCGATGCTTGGAAACTCTGGACTCATTGGCGTCAGCTGCTAGACCGAGATGGTGAGTTTAAAGCTGGAACTTACGAACTATCACCAACTCAACCCCTGCCAAAAATCGCCGAAACCATTTGGAAAGGGAAGGTGATGCAGCTGTCTTTCACCATACCGGAAGGGTGGTCGATTCAACAAATGGCGGATTATTTTGAATCCCTAGGATTTTTCCCGGCTTATGACTTTATCGCTGCTAGTAGCAAAATCCCCTGGGATAAGTACCCTTGGTTACCCAGTGACCTCCCTCATCTAGAAGGTTATTTATACCCAGATACCTATAAGTTACCCAGTGATGGCATCTCGCCACAAGCAGTCATCCAACAAATGCTTAATCGATTTGAGCAGGTAGCCTTACCAGTATACGAAAAAGGTCAGTACAAAACCCAGCTTAGTATCAATGATTGGGTAACATTAGGCAGCATTGTCGAGAAGGAAGCAGTAGTTGCTGAAGAACGCGATCGCATTGCTGGTGTCTTTACTGAACGGTTGCGGCGAGGGATGAGATTAGAAACCGATCCCACGGTTGAATATGGATTGGGGATTCGACAAACTGCTGATCAGCCCCTGACCTACAAGCAAGTGCGGCAACCCTCCCCTTACAATACCTATCTCAACCCAGGATTACCCCCGACCCCGATTGCCAGTCCTGGCATAGGGAGTTTGAAAGCAACCCTTGATCCCGAAGACACCGAATACCTGTTTTTCGTGGCTCGTTACGATGGCACTCATGTTTTTAGCAAAACCCTAACAGAACACGAAGCCGCTAAAAATGCTATCCGTAGAGAACGGCGAGCAAAGCAATAAACTACAACAACCAGTGATCAAAGAACCTTTCTAATATTGGTTCCATAGAACTGAATCACTTAACCGTTGCCCGCTGCCATCATCAGGCTGAGCGGGCTTAGTGTATTGACAATTGACGGGTAAGCATCAAAAATCAACAGAGTTACCAACCTTAAATTGATCAGTTAACTACATATGTCTTGGGTCTCAAAGTTACAACCTGACTTAATCCTTGGTGGCTCCATCTTAGACCTGACACCAGATATTCTCCAGCAATATCAGCTCTCAGGTCTAGTATTGGATGTTGACCAGACTTTAATACCAGTGACGAAATCCCGTGTTTCTGGAGAAATTGAACGGTGGGTAGAGCAAACTAGAGCAATGGTTTCCCTGTGGCTGGTTAGTAATAACCTTAGTGAAAATCGCATTAGCCGTATTGCTTCCTCCCTAGATTTGCCTTACATATACGGAGCTGGCAAACCTTCGCGACGCAAGCTGAAAATAGCTGTAGATGCGATGAACCTACCTGTAGACCAAGTGGCCATGGTAGGCGATCGCTTATTCACTGATGTCTTAGCTGGGAATCGACTGGGAATGTTCACCATTCTTGTAGAGCCCATAAGGGATCCGGCTATGAGTAAGTCTTTATACCCAATGCGTGATTTGGAAGTGTGGTTTTCTCAAGCCTTAGGGGTTTCGCTGACCACCATGCAACAAAACTTCAACAAACCTGACAAATCACAATAAACTGAAATATAAAGAAAATATTATAAAAATTACTAAACCAAGATTTGTCGGAAATAATAAGGGAGAGTTGGAAATCGGGTCAGCTTATATAAAGACCCTACATAAATGACCAACCTTTTAATATGGGGTCAGCTTATATAAAGACCCTAGATATAACAAACGCCTATAACTAATAGAGAGCCCAGCCTTGAGGTAATCAGGAGCTGGGCTGTCTATGATTTGGGATTAGGTTACTGACCTGGTGCGCCAAGCTAAACCCCACGTTAAAATTCAATAAACATTACTTAATACTATAACCCCAAGCATGAGCGCAAACGTTGAAATCTACACCTGGAGCAGTTGCCCCTTCTGTATCCGTGCTAAAGGTCTACTAAACAAGAAGGGAGTTGAATTTACTGAATACTCTATTGATGGTGATAACCAGGCACGGGAGAAGATGGCTCAAAGGGCAAATGGAGCACGCTCTTTACCACAGATTTTTATTAATGACCAGCATATCGGTGGCTGTGATGAGCTTCACACTCTGGAATTTCAGGGTAAGTTAGACAACCTCCTCAAGGCAAGCTAACCACTAGGTGATTGAGCATCTAGTCTGTAGGATCGCTAATGGTTATCGGCAATATCCCTGTTACCCGTTCCCCGTTCAAGATCTTGACCAGTATATTCCCCAATCAAATAGTATTGCTGTAGCATAGGGGAATTGGCTGACAGGGGAATTCAACCGTGAAATTTGCGTTTATCATAGACCCTCTCCCGAAACTTGATCCCGGTCACGATACTAGTGTGGCACTGATGGAAGCCGCACAAGAATTAGGTCATGAGGTTTGGGTCACTCAGGCTCAACAATTGAGTGTTATTCAGGGTCAGGCTTGGGGGCTTCTAGAACCTGTGCAACTAACTCCAGCCAAACTCGATGACGGGCATTGGGTCGTCAGTGAGCAGTGGTACCAGACTGGTAAGGCTCTGTTGAAACCTCTAGAGGAGATGGATGCTGTCTGGATGCGGACAGACCCGCCCGTTACCATACCTTACCTCTATGCCACCTATATCTTGGATTACATCAATCCAGATAAAACCTTGGTGATTAATGCACCAACTGGCATCAGGACAGCTAACGAAAAAATGTATGCCCTCCAGTTTCAGGAAGTGATTCCACAGACCATTGTCAGTCAGGATAAATCGGTGATTCGGCAATTCGTTGAGGAAAAAGAGGCAGCAGTACTGAAACCTCTAGGAGGCAAAGCTGGTGAGGGGATTATATTTCTACAGGCAAGCGATCGCAATTTTAACTCCTTGGTGGAAATTAGCACTAAACAGGGTAGTGAGCCAGTGATGGTTCAGGCTTATCTGCCTGCGGCGAAAGATGGAGATAAGCGGATTATCCTCTTGAATGGTGAACCGATTGGAGCAGTAAATCGCATTCCCACAGGTAAGGAATTTCGGGGTAACATGGCTGTGGGTGGTCGAGTAGCGGCTACGGAAATTACTCCCCGAGAGGAAGAAATCTGTGCCCGGCTCTTGCCAAAACTGCAGCAAGATGGCTTATATTTTGTTGGCATAGACGTTATCGGCGGCTACCTCACCGAAGTTAATGTCACCAGTCCTACTGGCATCCGGGAAATTGACCGCTTAGACGGTACTCACCTGGCTAAAGAGGTAATTACCTGGGTTGAGGCAGTGAAAAACAACGGCGGTTAAACAATATAATGGCTTAACCAGACTCTTGAGCAAAGTCATGGGATGTAATGTCGGTTTTGGGTCAGTTTTATGGATCAAGTAACAGTGCCACGGAACGATAGGAAAGCTCGAATCTGGGGGATGCTGTGTCATCTATCCTCCCTGCTATGGATTCCCCTATTGATTATGGGTCTACCTATCCCTTTGGCTAACCTGGCAGGCCCGTTGATGATCTGGTTAAACAAGAGAAATAAATACCGCTTTGTCAAGGTTCACGGTCAAGAATCTATTAATTTTCAAATCTCGATTACCCTGTACGCTACCATTATCCTGACCATATTTACGGCCTTTGCCTGGGCGTTTTTCATCCTGATTGGTGCAATAAAGGGTTTTGACCGTAACTCTTGGTTGGAGCTGTTTAAGCTGATAGAATTCTGGCTATGGTGTCTAGCTAGTATCCTGGGAATCATTGATTCGCTGCTGGTGACTATGGCCTCAATCGCTGCTCAATATGGTAGGGTTTACCGTTACCCATTTACCCTGCGATTTTTAAGATAAGCACTAATAATATAAGTCACGAGATAGTCTAGAATGGCTGAGTTTTCTGCAACAGGTGCAACTGAACAGCTACCTACAATTGGTGTAGCGGTAGTGGGAACTGGATTTGGACAAAAAATCCACATCCCTGGCTTTAAAGCTCATTCCCGGACGGAAGTGGTGGCTGTCTATCACCGAGACCCGGATCAGGCAAATGCGATCGCAAACCAATATGATATTCCCCATGGATGCGATCGCTTAGAAGATATCCTAGCTTTACCGGAAGTAGAAGCAGTTAGCATCTGTACTCCCCCGTTTCTGCACTACGAAATGGCCAAAAGGGTTCTAGAAGCAGGGAAACATCTGCTACTAGAGAAACCGATGACTTTAAGGGCAACCGAAACCGAGGAGCTTTACCAACTCGCTACAGAAAAGGGTGTTGTCGCTATACCTGATTTTGAATTCCGCTTCATCCCCTCATGGCAGCTATTAGCGGAATATCTCGAAAAAGACTATGTCGGTAAAAAGCGTCTGATTAAAATTGACTGCTTATTCTCTAGCCGAGCCAATCCTGAACGCCCCTGGAACTGGTATGCTCAAAAGGATAAGGGTGGCGGAGTACTAGGCGCAATTGGTTCTCACGTTTTTGATTATATTCATTGGCTATTTGGACCAGTGCAGCGGTTGTGTGCTCAAGTGAGTACTGCAATTCCAGCACGACCAGACCCCAATGCTAGCAATTTACTTAAGCCAGTAGATGCTGATGACACCTGTCTGTTATTACTGGAATTGGCAGATGGTACCCCTTGTCAACTCAGTATTAGTTCCGTAACCTATGAAGGGCGAGGTCACTTTGTAGAGGTTTATGGCGATCGCGGCACCTTAGTTTTAGGCAGTAACAATCTCAAAGACTACGTTCATGGATTTCGTCTGTGGGCAGCTACCGCAGGTCAATCCTTGATGGAAGTAGAAATTCCCCAGCGACTAGCATTTCCTCAAACCTACCTCGATGGTCGTTTAGCCCCATTTATCCGGGTGGTTGACTATTGGGTGCAAGCCATTGACAATGGTAGCGTCACGACACTATCTCTTAAAGAAGGAGTGTACTCCCAAATGTTAATGGATTTAACCCATGAGTCTCATGAAACCAGGCGTTGGGTTGAGGTAGATAAGCGCAAGTATAGCGGTTTTTAATAGGGAATAGGGAATAGGGAATAGGGAATAGGGAATAGGGAATAGGGAATAGGGAATAGGGAATAGGGAATAGGGCAAAAAAAATTGTCTACCTCATTAGGCTAGAAATTGCTATATATCGCTTTGATAATTTGAAAATAGATTTTTGACACCAAATAGCATTTCCTTGTTATTAAACAATAGCATAAATTAGGAATAAATAACTGTTAATAATTAAATTTTAAGGTAAACAAAAATGAAAAGTCAGCATCAAAAGCATCAGTTACTTAGCATTATCTCTAGTATACCTAGAGGTTTGATTTTGATGAGCACAGGGGGCATGATAATCACGACGCTAATTATAGGAGTGGTGATGTGGCGCACTAGCTCCCGCTTGTTTGAACAAGTTAATGGTCTATTCGACTTATCACAATTAAACTTATCACAGCCAGAACCAGATGTGGATGTCAGAAACGTTGTGGTTAATAAAGTTCGTGATGTTAGTGAATTGACCACTGCTGTGTTTAGCATGGAGGCGGTGGTCCCAACTCGTCAAGATAGAAACTTAGGACAATATCGCTTAGCGTCAACGACATTACTCTATATTGCTTATGGGGAAGTGCGAGCTGGGGTTGATTTAGGGAAATTAAGCGTCGATGATGTCAAAGTCAGCAATGACTCGATCCAAGTGCAGTTACCAGCGCCCCAATTACTGGATAGCAAGATTGATGTTACCCGTTCCCAGATTTACGACTACAACCGAGGATTTTTGGGTCTCGGACCTGATGTTGCTCCTCAATTACAGATGCTAGCTCAACAGCAAACCCTCCGGAAAATTCAGGCTACTGCTTGTCAGCAAGGTGTGCTAGAGCAAGCTAATCAAAGGGCGCAATTAGTGGTTACTAATTTATTGATGACAGCTGGTTACAAAACCGTAGATGTAAAGCTTCAACCTTCATCACCATCGATGTGTATGGCAGCTTCGTCTCTAGCATCTTAGTATAGTCTTTGGTAAGTATTCAGCAGTCAGCTCTCAGCAGTCAGCTCTCAGCAGTCAGCTCTCAGCTAAAAAAAAATTATTTACCGTAGCGTGGCACAGGCTTCGACTATTAAAAAGCTGATAACTGATAGCTGAATGCTGAACGCGCACGCGTGCGCGTAGCGCATTAGCTGAATGCTGACCACTGATAGCTAATAGCTTACAACAAAATACCAACATTATTGGCTTAAATAAAGTTTACTATTTATCATGAACAATGATGCCAAAAACGTCCTTGGCGGAACACTAAAAGTGTGCTGCACATTTCCGATGACGGGATTTTTTCGGAATGGAAAATGTGATACAGGACCATCTGACGTTGGTGTACATATCGTTTGTGCAGAAATGACTGCAGAGTTTCTCTCCTTTACTCAGTTAAGGGGCAATGATTTGAGTACACCATCCCCTATATATAATTTTCCTGGTCTTAAACCCGGAGATCAATGGTGTTTGTGTATCAGTCGTTGGAAGGAGGCGCTGGATGCTGGAGTTGCGCCACCGGTGATTTTGTCAGCAACCCATGAAGCAGCGCTTGATTACATTCCTTTAGAGGTATTTAAGGAACACGCTATTATTAACCGCTAACCGTCGATGGTTGACTGGAAAGGGTGCATATCATTAAAGCTGTTTGACTCTGTGGTGCGTTACGGGGCGGACTATCCCAGCGCTGGCTACGAGGCGAAAAATAAGGGCAAGTCCGCCCCTAACGCACCCTACGCACCTAACCCTAAATTTTGATGAGAAAAAAACTCTTAGTCACAGGAGCTAGCGGTTTTCTAGGATGGAACCTTTGTCAGCTCGCCAAAGAACAATGGGATATTTATGGAACGTATTTTTCCCAAACGATAGATATTCCGGGAATAACCTTGGTAAAGGCTGACTTGAGAGAATTTCAGGAGATAAAGCATCTGTTTGCTGAGATTCAACCAGCAGGAGTAATTCATACCGCAGCTCAATCTAAACCTAATTTTTGCCAGACCCATCGAGAGGAATCATACTCGATTAATGTTACAGCTTCTATCAATATTGCTCGACTAAGTGCAGATTATGATATCCCTTGCGTGTTTACCTCTACTGACTTGGTCTTCGATGGTTTAAATCCTCCTTATCTGGAAACTGATCCGGTATCGCCTATCAGCTATTACGGTGAGCAAAAAGTGATGGCAGAAGAAGGGATGCGATCGCATTATCCTAAAGTCGCGATTTGCCGCATGCCCTTAATGTTTGGCATCACTCCCCCTACTGCCAGTAGCTTTATCCAACCCTTTCTCAAAATCCTGAGAGAAGGGCGACCGTTGAGCTTATTTACCGATGAAATTAGAACCCCTGTCAGTGGCACAACAGCAGCGAAGGGACTGTTATTAGCTCTAGAGAAAGTCCAAGGTCTAGTTAATCTGGGCGGAAAAGAAAGGATCTCCCGCTATGACTTTGGTTGCCTGATGGCTGAGGTGTTTGAATTTTCCCAAGATAACTTGGGACGCTGTCAACAAAAGGATGTACCGATGGCTGCTCCTAGATCTCCGGATACTTCATTGGATAGTTCATTAGCATTTAGTTTGGGGTATCAACCGTTATCAGTGCGGGAGCAATTGGAAGAGTTGCGAGGGAAAGTGTAATTATGTAAGCTGTCAGCTCTCAGCTCTCAGCTCTCAGCTCTCAGCCGTGGCACAGGCTTCGACGCTGTGGCCTAACTCAGATTAAACCAATACTTACCTGTTTTATTCAAAAGCTGTTCCCGTAGCGTGCGCGTAGCCCATAAGCTGATAGCTGTTCGCGCAGCGTGCGCGTAGCGCATTAGCTGATAGCTGTTCGCGCAGCGTGCGCGTAGCGCATAGGCTGATAGCTGAATGCTTACTGGATAGGAGATTCATAGGATAAGTATTTTTGCTTATGAATTTTGAAATCTTTGTTTTGAGAATTTAGATGCGTTTGCCCTGTCACTACACCTAGTCATTGGCACTTACATACCAGTTTTTTGGAGCAGCATCTTCTTTAGTAAGAGTGGAATCTAGAATCTGTACTACCATAGGGAATTCATAATCCCCATCACTGAAACCCAAGCTACTTGCTATCGGCTCAATACTTGGTGTCATCAACATTGCTGCTCTGCGGAGAGGTTTTTCTAAATCTGGTGCAAGAGACTCGGTATGAGCTAAGTTACAGACAGCCATTAAAGTGGCACGCAATGAATCTCTGGTATCTACTGTTAATAGATCGCAAATTAGCCACTGGGGGTCGCCCTTATATCCAGATATACCCAAGCCGATTAACTCACCTTTGTACTCAACGGCTGTCACTTTGGAGTTGAAAATCTTACTTTTCGACATCAAGGCAGTTCGGTTACGCACTACCATAACCTCATGTAACTGAGAAGCTTGCGTCCAAAGATGATCAACTCGTTCATCCCATTCTTCCATAAGACTCGCAGTATAACCCTCAGGCAATGTAAAAGGTTGGTTTAAGGGCAGTGGTATACCCCACAGAGGAAAAGTGCTATACACCACAGAAGGTATTCTACGAAACAATGGAACCCAAAGGGGATCGGGAAGCATGTACAGTAACTGGTATTGAGATCGCAGCTGTTGTACACCATACCTGTACATATCGATTACAGTCTGTAAAGAGCCTCTGTATTGCTTCTTGATAATGGGTGCAAAAGGTCGCAAGGCCATTACTGTACGACCTTTGAATAATGTTCGCCAAGGGATGAAGGCAAACTGACCAACAATTTGTTTAATGTTACTATCTTCGGCTACTACAATTTGCGCTGGCTCTAATGACGGTCTTAAAAAGATATCTTTCCATTTTTGAGCATCAATTTTACCCCACTGACTATCTTCTGACCACAAGCTAATCAAATCTGCCTGATCTGCTTCCCTGTACATGCGATAAATAATATTCATTAGATTAGTACTCAACAATTTTTATTTAAGTATAGTTGTTTCAATTAAGGATAAGACGGTGATGAGGTAAAATGAAAAGGGTATATTTTCAATAACTGACAGCAATGCCATACAGTCTAGATTTCAGAAAAAAAGTAATAAACTATATAGAAAAAGGTGGAAAAATTACAGAGGCAGCGAAAGTATTTGGGATAGGAAGAGCGCTGGGGGGGCGACGATAGCGATTGAAACGATTGATACGTCAAGAGTGTAACGATCTGTGGTAGAAAAAGATAGGTCTTTCATTGTCAATAAGACCTATCTGTTGAAAATGTTACCCTTATTATATCA